>RKSI01000173.1 GCA_007570905.1 Gammaproteobacteria bacterium | reverse complement strand
GGACGGCAACGCCGGCAACAGGGCAGGCAGCGCGGCTGATGGCGAGGCCGTTGGCAGCAGGGCAGGCGGCGAGGCGGGCGGCAATGCCGGCGGCGGGGCCTGCGACTGACGCGCCGATGGAAACGCTGCCGCAGCAGGGCCTGCTGTTGATAGACAAGCCGAGGGGCGTTACCTCGTCGCGCGCCGTGGTGCGCGTCAGGAAGCGGTTCGGCGGCGCCAGGGCCGGGCATTGCGGCACGCTCGACCCCGCCGCCGAGGGTCTGCTGGTTGTCGGGCTGGGGCAGGCGACCCGGGTTCTGCCGTATCTGACCTCACAACTCAAGCGCTACGACGCCTGCGTGCGCCTCGGGGTGCGCACCGCGACGGCGGATTGCGAGGGCGAGGTGCTGGAGCGCAGCGCTTACCGGGTGCCGTCGGCGCGCCAACTGCGTGATTTGTTCAACGACTTCACCGGCGAGGTGATGCAGACAGCGCCGGCGTATTCGGCGCTGAAACACCGGGGGCGGCGGCTCTACCAGTGGGCGCGCGCCGGCAGCCCGGCGCCCGGCAGGCGGCGCCTTGTCCGCATTTATTCATTGCAACTGCTGCACATCCAGCCCGACGGTTTCTGCTTTTCGGTTGAGTGTTCGCAGGGCACATATGTGAGAACGCTGGCCGAAGACATGGGCGCGCGCCTCGGCGCGGCGGCGTATCTGGGCCGCCTGCGGCGCACCGCCATCGGGCCGTTTTCGGTCACGCGGGCGTTGCCGCTCGGCGCACTCGACGACAGCGGCGACGAAGCGCTCGCCCGCCGTGTGCTGGCGATGGACGAGGGCCTGGCCGGGTTGCCTGCGGTGTTTCTGGAGTGCGAGCAGGCGCGGCGTTTCTGCCTGGGCCAGCCGGTGCCGGGGGACGGGCCGGCGGACGGGCCGGCGGCGGGCGAGTTCAGGGTTTATGGCGAAATGCGGCGTTTCATCGGCATCGCCGCAGGGGGCGGCGGCCAACTCCGCCCGAAGCGGGTGTTTTGCGGCGGCGATTGATTCCGGTTTTTCCCGCCGTTTGTCTTGCCGCGCGCCGGCGGATGGTATAAAATCCGGCATTAACCATTTGGATACAATGGCTTTAACAACCGAAGAAAAAACCACAGTCATCAATCAGTACGCCCGTTCCAGCGGAGACACCGGATCGGTCGAAGTTCAGGTTGCGTTGCTGACCACCAGAATCAACTCTTTGCAGGGTCATTTTGCCAGTCACCGGCATGACCACCATTCGCGCAGAGGCTTGCTGAAGATGGTCAATACAAGGCGCAAGCTGCTTGATTACCTGAAGACGCGCGACATCGCCCGTTATCGGGAACTGATTGCATCCCTTAAACTGCGCCGCTGACGGGGCCGCCCGCCTGCCGGAGGCGTTTGCCTCCGCGCCGCCGCGGGCGACGGCGCCGATGATTCCCGCACACTGCATACAACGGAAGGTGAGATGAAAACGATAACCAGAAATTTCAAATACGGGGCGCACGATGTCGTCCTTGAGACCGGCAAGGTCGCCCGCCAGGCGGACGGCGCGGTGCTGGTCAACATGTCGGAGACGGTGGTGCTGGCGACGGCTGTTGGCCGCGCCGATGACTCCGAGCCGCGCGACTTCATGCCGCTGACGGTCAACTACCAGGAGCGCACTTACTCCGCCGGCAAGATACCTGGCGGCTTTTTCCGGCGCGAAGGGCGCCCGAGCGAGAAGGAAACCCTGGTCTCGCGGCTGATAGACCGGCCATTGAGGCCGCTGTTCCCGAGCGGGTTTTCAAGCGAGGTCCAGGTGGTGGTGACGGTGATGTCGCTGAACCCCGAAGTGGACGCCGATGTGCCGGCGCTGATTGGCGCGTCGGCGGCGATGGCCGTTTCCGGCATTCCGTTCAACGGGCCGATTGGCGCGGCGCGCATCGGCTTCAAGGACGACCACTACCTGCTGAACCCGACCCTGCCGCAACTGGCCGAATCGGACCTCGACCTGGTCGTGGCCGGCACCGAAGAAGCGGTGCTGATGGTGGAATCGCAGGCCAGGCAACTGAGCGAGGCGCAGATGCTCGGCGCGGTGGATTTCGGCCACCAGCAGATGCAGACGGCCATCGGCGCCATCCGCGAACTGGCCGCGGAAGCGGGCAAGCCGGTGTGGGACTGGAAGCCGCCGGCGCGCGACGACGAACTGGCGCAGGCCGTTGAGCAGCGTTTCAGCGAGCGGCTGGGCGAGATTTACCGCATTCACGACAAGCAGGAGCGCCAGGCCCGGATTGAGGAACTGCGCGCCGAGGCGGTCGCGGAACTGGAAGAGGGCGCGGACGACGCCGACGCCGGCAAGCCGCAGGCGCCGGAGCATCTGTCCAGACTGGAGAAAAAAATCGTGCGCTCGCGGATACTGCAGGGAGAGGCGCGGATAGACGGGCGCGACACCCGCACCGTCAGGCCGATCCACATCGAGACCAACCGCCTGCCGAGAACCCACGGCGACGCGCTGTTCACGCGCGGCGAGACGCAGGCGGTGGTGGTGGCGACGCTCGGCACCGACCGCGACGCGCAGATTCTCGACAACATTGAGGGCGATTCGAGGGACCGCTTCATGCTGCATTACAATTTTCCGCCGTATTGCGTCGGCGAAACGGGCTTTATGGGGTCGCCGAAGCGCAGGGAAATCGGCCATGGCCGCCTGACCAAGCGCGGCCTGATGGCGGTGATGCCGGGCGAGGACGAGTTTCCATATGTGATTCGCGTGGTGTCGGAGATTACCGAGTCGAACGGCTCGAGTTCCATGGCATCGGTTTGCGGCGCCAGCCTGGCGCTGATGGGCGCTGGCGTGCCGCTGAAGGCGCCGGTGGCGGGCATCGCGATGGGGCTGATTCTGGAAGGCGACAAGTTCGCGGTGCTGACCGACATCATGGGCGACGAGGACCACTTCGGCGACATGGACTTCAAGGTGGCCGGCACCGCCCGCGGCATCACCGCGCTGCAGATGGACATCAAGGTGGACGGGGTGACGCCGGAGATCATGGCGGTGGCGCTGGAGCGCGCCAAAGAGGGGCGGCTGCACATTCTGGACAAGATGAACGAGGCGCTGGACGCGCCGCGCGAGATGTCGCAGTATGCGCCGCAGTTGTTCACGATGCACATCAAGCCGGAGAAAATCCGCGAGGTCATCGGCAAGGGCGGCGCGACGATACGCTCCATCACCGAGGAGACCGGCACGACCATCGACATCGACGACAGCGGCGCGGTGACCATCGCCTCCGCCGACCGCGAGGCGGTGCGAAGGGCGCGCGAGCGGATTGAGGAGATTGTCGCCGATGTCGAGGTGGGCAAGATTTACGACGGCACGGTGGCGCGGATTGTGGATTTCGGCGCGTTCGTCAATATCCTGCCGGGGCGCGACGGCCTGGTTCATATCTCGCAGATATCGGAGGAGCGCGTCGAGTCGGTCAGCGATGAGTTGAGCGAGGGCGACCAGATCAAGGTCAAGGTGCTGGATGTGGACAGGCAGGGGCGCATTCGCCTGAGCATGAAGGCGATTGGCCGGTAACCCGCGGCGCGGCGGCGAGATGGCGGTTCAGAAGGTTGTTCGGGACGACGCGGAGTGGCGTTCGCTGCTGACGCGCGAGCAATACCGGATATGCCGCCTGCGCGAGACCGAGCCGGCTTTCGCAAATCGCTATCACGATTGCAGGGAGGCCGGCGTCTATCGCTGCGCGTGCTGCGGGCTGGCGCTGTTTTCCTCGGACGCCAAGTTTGATTCCGGCACCGGGTGGCCGAGTTTTTCGGCGCCGGTGGACGCCGGGCACATCGAGACCGCGGCGGACAACACGCACGGCATGAGCCGCACCGAGGTGTCCTGCGCGGCCTGCGGCGCCCACCTGGGGCATGTTTTCCCCGACGGGCCGCCGCCGACGGGCCTGCGCCACTGCATAAACTCGGCGGCGCTGACGCTGGCGGGGGCATGAAACCTTTGCCCGGTGGTCTTTGCCCGGCGGTGTGGTAGGATAGTGTCCACCAATGGCCGGCTTCCCGGCCACTCCACAATCATTCAGGAGGATTAACTATGAAAGTCAAATGGGATGAAAATGTCTGCACCCACGCGGGCAAATGCGTTTCCGGATTGCCGACCGTGTTCAAGGTCATCGACGGCAAGTTCGTGGTCGATGAATCGGGCGC
>RKSI01000101.1 GCA_007570905.1 Gammaproteobacteria bacterium | reverse complement strand
GACCGCAGGGGCCGCAGGGGGCGCAGAGGCGGGGCCGGCGACGACGGACGGGCCGGGGCATCCGGCGCCGCCGCCCCTGTCGCCGGCGTTGCCGCCGCCCCTGTCGCCTATGTTGCCGTTGCCGCCGGCGTGTCGCCATCCGTTGTGTTGCTCGCATGAGAGTCTTGCAGTTCGGGCGGTTTTATCCGCCTTCAAGGGGCGGCATCGAGTCGGCGATTTACCACATCCGCGAGGGCCTCGCCGGGCGCGGCGTGCGCTGCGATGTGCTGTGCTGCAACAAGGCGCGGTCGGCGTCGCGCGAGACGGTGGCGGGCGGCGTCATTTACCGCGCCGCCTGGTACGGCGATTTTCTGTCGCTGCCGCTGGCGCCGGGGCTGTTCACGCAACTGGCGAAGATTGCCGGCGACTACGATGTCATCTGTCTGCACCACCCCGACCCGAGCGCGACGCTGGCGCTGTTTCTGGCGCGCCTGCCGCGCCGGATCAAGGTGGTGGTGCACTGGCACAGCGACATCGTCCGGCAGAAGGCGATGCTGCCGCTGTTTATGCCGTTGCAGCGGTGGTTGCTGCGCCGCGCCGCCGCCGTCATCGTCAGCACGCCGGCGTACGCGCGTTCGGCGCATCTGGCGGCGTGCCGCGACAAGGTCTCCGTCGTGCCGATAGGCATCAGCGAAAGCGAACTGCGCGCCGACGGCGACGCAGACGCCGCCGCGGTGCGCGCGCGTTATCCGGGGCGTTTTCTGGTGTTTGCGATGGGGCGGCTGGTGTATTACAAGGGATTTGAATACCTGGTTGAGGCCGCCTCGCATCTGCACCAGTCGGTCAACATCCTGATAGGCGGCGACGGCCCGTTCCGGCGCGCGCTGCGGCGGCAAATCGGGCGGCTCGGCCTGTCGCAGCGGGTGTTTTTGCTGGGCGCGCTGTCGGCGCGCGAGGTCGCCGGGCACTACCGCGCATGCGATGTATTTTGCCTGAGCTCAACGCTGCCGTCGGAGGCGTTCGGCATCGTCCAGGTTGAGGCGATGTGTTTTGCAAAGCCGGTCGTGGCGACTATCGTGCCGGGTTCCGGCGTCAGTTGGGTCAACGCCGACCGCGTCAGCGGTTTCAATGTGCCGCCGCGCGACCCGCGCGCGCTGGCGCGCGCGCTGGAGGTGCTGCGGCAAGACCCGGCGCTGGCGCGGCGCCTCGGCGAACGGGGCCGCCGCCGCTTTGAAGACCTGTTCACGCGCGAACGAATGTGCGAACGCTTGCAGCGGATTTATGCCGGAGGTGAATAGACGATGAAAGTGCTGGTTACCGGCGGCGCCGGTTATGTCGGCAGTCATGTCGTGCTGGCGCTCGCGGAAGACGGCCACGACCTCGTCGTTTGCGATGACCTGTCCGGCGGCGTGCGCGAGGCGGTGCTGGTCGGTGAACTGGTCGTCGCCGACATCGGCGGCAATCTTGACGAGTTGTTTCGGCGCGGCGCATTTGACGCCGTCGTGCACCTGGCCGCGTCGGTGTCGGCGCCGGAGTCGGTGCGCGAGCCGTGCCGTTATTACGCCAACAACACCGCGGCCACATTGAATCTGCTGGACAACTGCCGGCGCCACGCTGTGCGGCATTTCATCTTCTCCTCCACTGCGGCGGTTTATGGCGCGCCGTCGGCGCAGCCCATCGCCGAGGACGCGCCGACGCGCCCAATCAACCCGTACGGCGGCTCCAAACTGGCGTGCGAGATGATGGCGGCGGACATCGCCCGCGCCGCCGGTTTCAACTGCGTGATTCTGCGTTATTTCAATGTCGCAGGCGCCGACCCCGACGCCCGCATCGGCCAGTGCAGCGAGGCTTCCGAACACCTGATTACGATGGCCTGCCGCGCCGCCGCCGGACAGACCGATGGCGTCGCCGTGTACGGCGCCGATTACGACACCCGCGACGGCACCTGCGTGCGCGATTACATTCATGTCGCCGACATCGCCGACGCCCACCGTTGCGCGCTGGATTATCTGGAGCGGTTTGCTCGCCGCGACGCGCCGGAAACGCAAACCCTGAACTGCGGTTATGGCCGCGGCTACAGCGTCGCCGAAGTGCTGGATGCGGCGAAGCGCGTCACCGGCGCGGACTTTCCGGTCTCCGCCGCGCCGCGCCGCGCTGGCGACCCGCCGCAACTGGTCGCCGACAACCGCCGGATACGAAAGGTGCTCGGCTGGACGCCGCGCCACGACAACCTTGACGCGATTATCGGCAGCGCATGGCGCTGGCAACAGCGCCTCGCCACCGGAGAAGCGCCGTGAACGCAGGCTGGCCGTATTATGTTTTTGTGACTGCGGCGCTGGCCGGGCTGGGCGCGTTTTTCATCACATTCGGCATCGGCTGGCATTATCTGCTGCCCGCCGCCGCGTTTTTCGCGTCGCTGGAATTGACGCAGCGGCTGACGCGCTATCTGGCGTCGCGGCGCATCCTGGACATTCCGAATGCGAGGAGTTCGCACGCCGAACCGGTGCCGCGCGGCGGCGGGCTGGCGGCGGTCGTCGTGTTTCTGGCGGCGATTGCGCTGCTGCACGCGACGGCGGGCCTTGATGCGCGGCTGTTCTGGGCGCTGCTCGCGGGCGGCGGCCTGGTCGCCGCCGTCGGCCTCGCCGACGACATCGCCGGCCTGCCGACGCCGGTGCGCTTCACGCTGACGCTGGCGGCGGTCGCGGCCTGCTGCCTGTGGCTGGGAACGCCGCCGCTGGCGTTCGGCGAGCATGTCATCGCGCCGGGCGGCGCGCTGTATCTGCTGCAGGGGCTGCTGCTGCTGTGGGTGCTGAACTTCTTCAACTTCATGGACGGCATTGACGCCATCGCCGGCATTGAGGCCGTCACCATCGCGCTGTCGGCGGCGGCCATTTTGTGGTTTGTGTCGCCGGGGCATTACGCGGTCGCGCCGCTCGCGGTGCTGGCCGCGGCGGTCGCAGGCTTCACGGCCTGGAACTGGCCGCCGGCGCAGGTGTTCATGGGCGACACCGCCAGCGGTTTTCTGGGCTTCTGCCTCGGCCTGTTCGCCATCCGCACGGCTATGGACGGCGCGATGACGGTGTGGGCGTGGATGATTTTGTTCGGCGTGTTTTTCTGCGACGCGACCGTCACGCTGCTGCGGCGTTTGTGGCGCCGCCAGAAAGTCTATCAGGCGCACCGCGACCACGCCTACCAGCGCTTTGCGCGCGCATTGCAGCGGCGCTTTGACGCCGGGCGCGGCAACGCGCGCGCGCGCGCGCACGCCGCGGTGTCGCTCGGCGTCGCCGCCGTCAATGTGCTGTGGCTGGCGCCGCTGGCGCTGCTGGCCGCGCTGCGCCCGGCGTGGGGCGCGTGGTGCGCGGCGCTGGCGCTGCTGCCGCTGGCGGCGGTGGCGCTGGCCGCCGGCGCCGGCGGCGGCGAACCACAGCGCGGAGACGGGCAGTGCTGAATGGGTTCGCACATTTGCCGTTGGCGGCAATGTTGTCGGCGGGCGGCGGCGGGTTGCGGCGCGCAGCAAAGGCGCCTCGCTGTGGCGCAGGGGCGTTGCCGGCGAAGGCCGGCGGCGGTGATTTGCAACGCGGAGACGGGCGGTGCTGACCTGGCTTGCACATTTGCCGCGCACGGCGAAGCGCCTGGTGACGGCGGCGGCGGATTCGGTTATCAGCGTTTTCTCGCTGTGGGCGGCGCTGTCGCTGCGCCTTGAGCAGTGGGTGCCGCTGGACGGCAAATGGTGGCCGCTGTTTGTCGTGGCGCCGCTGACCGCGATTCCGGTGTTTGTCCGCACCGGCCTCTACCGCGCCGTCGTCCGCCATTTCTCGCTTGAGGCCATCGGCACCATCGCGCTGGCGGTTACGCTGGCGATCGCGCTGTGGGGCGTCGCGGCGCTGTTTCTCGACATCCGCGAACTGCCGCGCTCGGTGATATTGATAGTCTGGTTTATCTTCTTCACGCTGACGGTCGGCAGCCGCCTGGTGATGCACCGCCTGCTGCTGGCGCGGCCAGGCAAACTGGCGCAGACGCCGGTCGCAATTTATGGCGCCGGCGACGAGGGCGCGCAACTGGCGCGGATGCTGCTGGCGTCCGACACCGGCTACCGGCCCGAGTTTTTCATAGATGAAAACGCCGATTTGCAGGGCGGCGAGATTGCCGGCCTGCGCGTCGCCGCGCCGGACGAACTGGCGCAACTGGCCGGGCGC
>RKSI01000204.1 GCA_007570905.1 Gammaproteobacteria bacterium | reverse complement strand
GAGTTGCGCGTACTCGCGGCCGAGTTCGCGGTAAGCGCGGCGGTCGCCCGCGGCGCCGGGCCGCGCCAGTTGTTCGCCAATCTCGCGGTGGCGCGCGGCAATGCGCCCGAGCTTTTTCAGCATGGATTCGTTCACGGCTTGTCGCACGGCGCGGCCCGCCGCAGGCGCTTGCATTCGGGCGCGGGGTTTCGCAACATCAACTCGTTCACGGCTTGTCGCCGCCGTCGCCCAAATCAAAGAGTTTTTTCGCCGCTTCCAGCAGCGCGTGGTCGTTGTCGCCGGCGGCCTTGTTGATGATGTCGGTCGGGTGGTGCGTCAGTTTGCCGGTCAGCGCGTGCGCCAGGTGGCGCAGCGCCTCGTCGGGGCTTTTGCCCTGTTTCAGCAGTTGCAGCGCCTTGTCAAGGGCGTCGTCGCGGTGTCCCTCGGCCAGCGTCCGCAGGCGCCGCACCAGGTCGCCGGCCTGGCGCGTGTTCAGCCAGCGGATGAACCCGGCCAGGTGTTCCTCGACAATCAGCCCGGCCTTGTCGGCCTCTTGCAGCCGGCTGCGCCGGTTGACGCCGGCGATTTCGGCGAGGTTGTCAAGCGTGTACAAATACACATCCTCCAGTTCGGCGGCGGCGGGGTCGATGTCTCGCGGCAGCGCCAAATCCACCATGCACACGGGGCGGCGCTTGCGCGCCTTCAGCGCGCGCTCGATGGCGGCCTTGCCGACGATAACACCGGCGCCCGCCGTGGAACTGACAACGATGTCATAATCCGGCAATGCATCGGCGATGGCGCCGAAGTCGACGGTTTCGGCGGCGTATTCCGCGGCCAGTTTGCGCGCGTTTTCCGGCGAGCGGTTGGCGACGGCGAGCGCGCCGATGGCGCGGCTTTTCAGGTGGCGCATCGTCAGTTCTATCATGTCGCCCGCGCCGATCATCAGCGCGCGCCGCGCCGACAGGTCATCGAAGATTTTCCGCGCCACATCCACCGCGACCGACGGATATGAAACCGGATGCCGGGCGAGGCCGGTTTCCGAGCGCGCGCGCTTGGCGGTTGAGATGGCGTGTTCAAACAGCCGCCCCAGCAGTTCGCCGCTGTGCCCGCCTTCCAGCGACGCGCGGTAGGCCGACTTGATTTGCCCCAGCACCTGCGGCTCGCCGACGATGACCGACTCAAGCCCGCTGGCGACGCGCAGCAGGTGGCGCGCGGCGGCGGCGTCGTGCAGCGTGAACAGGTGGCCGTCGAGTTCGCCGGCGTCCAGCCCGCGGTGGCTGCAAAGCCACGCCGCGACGGCGGCATCGCAATCGCGCCGCGCCGCCGCCGCATAGATTTCCATGCGGTTGCAGGTGGAGACAATCACGGCCTGCGGCAGCGCGGCCTCGCGCCGCAGGTCGGCCAGCGCGCCGCCGACGGCGTTTTCCGGCAACGCGACTTTCTCGCGCACCTCAAGCGGCGCGCTGCGGTGATTCAGGCCAATGGCGAACAGCGTCATCGGTGCGTTCATTCGTGTAATAATAGCCGCATAATGGCCGCACGGCGCGCTTTTCTGATGAAACACCTGATGAAACAACCGCTGAAACAACGCCTGCCGAAACCAACGCCGCCGCCGCGCGGCGCGGGCGCCGCCGCGCTGTGCCTGCTGGCCGCCGGTTGCTCGCTGTCGCAATACCCGGCGCTTGACATTCGCCCCGACCGCGCGACGCGCGAACTGTCGGCGGGCGTCTATCAGTTTCTGGCCGGCGACATCCTTCTTCGCAACCGCCAGATTGAGGAGGCGCTGAAGCACTACGGCGAGGCGCTGAAATTAAGCGGCGACCCGCGCCTGTTCCGCGCCGCCATCGCAATCGCGGTGCAGCACAACCACTACGACAAGGCCGCGGCGCTCGCCGAACGCTGGCGCCGCGCCGAGCCGGACAACCTGCAACTGAACCAGGCGCTGTTTCTGATTTACCTGAAATTGGGCCGTTACCGCGACGCGCTGCCGCACCTTGAATTCAGCATCCGCCGCGACCAGCAGCTGCTGGCGCCGGGCTATTCCATCCCGCTGCTGGGGCGCGTCGCCGTCGAGTCCAGCCTGCGCCACGCCGACGAACTGCGCCAACGGTTTCCGCGCAGCGCCCCGGTGCACCTGCTGCACGCGCTGGTCGCCTACCACCACGGGCGCAACGAAGACGGCATCGTGTCGGCGGAGCGCGCGCTGGAGCTGGACCCGGCGATGACGCGCGCCTGGCGCCTGAAGGCCGACGCGCTGTTCGCGCTGGGGCGCATCGACGAGGCGCTGGCGTTGTTGCGCCGCGGCGTGCAACTGCACCCGGACGACCGCCCGCTGCTGCTGAAAGCGGCGGCGGCGCACTGGAAGGAGGAACAAACCCGCGTCGCCTACGACCTCTACCAGAAGGCGCGGCTGCTGGCGCCGGACGACCCCGATGTCATCCGCGCATTGGGCGTGCTTGATTTGCAGCAAGGCAGGCACGACGACGCGCGCGGCATGTTCCGGCGCCTCGGTGAACTCGAGGCCGGGCGCTCGCGTTCGGCGTATTATCTGGGGCGCGTCGCCGAGGCCGAGGACGACCTTGACAAGGCGCTGGAATACTACGCCGCCGTCACCGCCGGCATCCTGTATCACGAGGCGCGCATCGGCGAGGCGCGCATCTGGCAGCGGCGCGGTCGCACCGACACCGCGCTGGCGCAACTTGCGGGCGCCAGGGAGCGCGCCGCCCATCCGCACGCGCTGATTGCGCTGGCCATCGCCGAGGCCGGCACGCTGGAGGCGGCGCAGCGCAAGGCCGAGGCGCTTGAGGTTTATACGCAGGCGCTCGCCGCGCACCCCCATTCGCAAGACCTGCTGTATTCGCGGGCGATGCTGGCGCTTTCCATGGACCGCTTTGATGTCTTTGAGGGCGACATGAAAAACATCATTGAACGCGACCCGGTGCACTGGCGCGCGCTGAACGCGCTGGGCTATGTGCTGGCCGACCGCAACATCCGCCTGCACGAGGCGCGCGAATACATCCGCCGCGCGCACCGGCTGAAACCCGACAGCGGCATCGTGCTCGACAGCATGGGCTGGGTTGAGTTCCGGCTCAACAACCTCGCCGCCGCCAGGGATTTCCTGCAACGGGCGGCGCGGCGCGAACGCCATCCGGAGGTGATGGGGCATCTGGTTGAAGTGCTGTGGCTCGGCGAAGAGCGCGAGCGGGCGCTGCGCGTGCTGGACGAGGCGCTGCGCGAGTTTCCCGATGATGAATATCTGGGCCGCCTGCGCGAATTGAAGAAGGAGCCGGCGCCATGAACGGCAAAGCGGGCAACGCGGCAACGCGGGCAATGCGGGCAATGCCGGGCGCGCCGGGTTTCCTCTATAATCCCCCACACAAGATGAACCGAACATGAACCGGCAACCCCCACAAACACCGCGCCGCCGGCCCCTTGCGCCGCGCGCGCCGGCCTGCGCGCTGGCGTGCGCGCTGGCGCTGGCGGGCTGCGCCCATCAGCCGCCGGTGGCGCAAGACCCCACCGAAGCGTCCCTTGAATACCTGCTGGCGCAGCGCGCAAAGGCGAACAACCTGCGGTCGTGGCATGCGCGCGGGCGCATCGCGGTGCGCCGCAGCGGTTCCGGCTGGCGCGGGCAGTTTGACTGGAAGCAAAACGGGCCGCGCTTTGACATCCGCCTGTCGAGTCTGCTCGGCGGCACGCTGATGGTCATCAACGGCGAATTCGGCGGCACCGCGGCGGCCACCGGCGCATCGGGGCGGCGCACCGAAGCCGCGACGCCGGAGGAACTCATCCGCAATCTGCTGTACACCGATGTGCCGGTCGGCAACCTGCGCTACTGGATCGCGGGCGTGCCCGCCTACGGCACGCGCCCCGACGAGGCGACGATGGACGCCGGACAACCGCTGTCGTTCAGCCAGGACGGCTGGCGGGTGCGCTACACCGGCTGGAATGTGCTGCACGACCTGCCCGAAAAAGTCGGCCTGTCGCGGCTGCAAGACGGCAACGGCGCCGGCGCCGACACCACCGTGTCCATATCAATTGCGTCATGGAGCGGCGTTGTGCGTGACAGGCGGCGGTGACACCGGCGCCGGGCGAAACCCGCTGGCCGGCGCCCGCCAAACTCAATCTGTTTCTGCACATCACCGGGCGCCGCGCCAACGGGCGCCACAACCTGCAAACACTCTTTCAACTGCTGGATTACGGCGATGAAATCTCCATCGTCGCGCAGCCGCGCGGCGGTGTGCGCGTGGCGTGCGACGGCGCGCCGCAGATTGCGCGCGACGACAACCTGGCGACGAAGGCGGCGCTGCTGCTGAAAGCCGAAACCGAAACGCCGTGCGGCGCCGACATCACCATCACCAAGCGCATACCCGCAGGCGCCGGTCTCGGCGGCGGCAGTTCGGACGCGGCCACGGTGCTGCTGGCGCTGAACCGCCTGTGGGACTGCCGCATCGCGCCCGCCGACCTGCTGCGCCTTGCCGCGCCGCTCGGCGCCGATGTGCCGGTGTTTGTGAACGGGTGCAGCGCGTGGGCGGAAGGCGCCGGTGAGCGTCTGCGCGCGGTGCGCCTGCCGCGGCGCTGGTATGCGGTGCTGGCGCCCGCCGCGCGGCTTTCTACCCGCGAGATGTTTCAGGCGCCGGACCTGCGCCGCGACTTTGCGCCGGTTACGATGCGCGATTACCGCAACGGCGACACCGTCAACGCCTTTCAGGAAATCGCCGCGCGCCGCCGCCCCGAAATCGCGCAGGGCCTTGCGTGGCTGCAAGGGCGAGGCGTCGGCGCGCCGCGCCTGACCGGCTCCGGCTCGGCCTTCTTCGCCGCGTTTGACGGCAGGCGCGGCGCCGTTGAGGCGGTGCGCGCCAACCCCGCCGGCCTCGCCGGTTTTGTCGCGCGCGGCGTCGCCGAATCGCCGCTGCACCGCCGCCTGCGCGCGCCCCTGCACGAGGCCGCGCACGCCCCGCTGTACGAAACCGGCGGCGAGGCGTTATAATCCCGGTGGGTTGGGCCGTCGCCAAGTGGTAAGGCACCGGGTTTTGATCCCGGCATTCGCAGGTTCGAATCCTGCCGGCCCAGCCATTTTTCCGAAAACGCCCGGCGACAAGTTGCAACGATGAATTCCCACGAAGCGACGATGTCGGTGTTCACCGGCAGCGCCAACCGCGCGCTGGCCGCCAGGGTCGCCGAGCACATCGGCCTGGAACTTGGCAAGGCCACCGTGGGCCGTTTCAGCGACGGCGAGGTGCGCGTCGAGATACACGAGAATGTGCGGGGCCGCGATGTGTTCATCGTGCAGCCGACCTGCGCCCCCGGCAGCGACAACCTGATGGAACTGCTGATCATGACAGATGCGCTGCACCGCGCGTCGGCGGGGCGGATTACCGCGGTGATACCGTACTTCGGCTACGGCCGCCAGGACCGGCGCGCGCATTATGCGCGGGTGCCGATTTCGGCCAAGGTCGTCGCCAACATCGTCAGCAGCGTGCAGGCCAACCGCGTGCTGATTGTGGACCTGCATTCCGACCAGGTGCAGGGGTTCTTTGATCTGCCGGTGGACAACCTTTATGCCTCGCCGGTGCTGCTCGACGACATCCGCGCCGGCGACCGGCGCAACATCATCGTCGTGTCGCCCGATGTAGGCGGCGTCGTCAGGGCGCGGGCGCTGGCCAAGCGCCTTGACGACGCCGACCTCGCCATCATCGACAAGCGCCGCCCGCAGCCGAACGAAAGCGAGGTGATGAACATCATCGGTGATGTCGCCGGCAAGGAATGCGTCATCATCGACGACATCGTCGATACCGCCGGCACGCTGTGCGAGGCGGCGACGGCGCTGAAAGGGCAGGGCGCCGGCAAGGTGCTTGCATATGCGACGCACCCGGTGCTGTCGGGCGGCGCGGTCGCGCGGATCGCCGCGTCGGCGCTCGACGAATTGATAGTCACCGACACCATCCCGCTGTCGCCGGAGGCCGCCGCGTGCCGGCGCATCCGCCAAATCAGCATCGCGCCAATGCTGGCGCAGGCCATGCAGCGCGTCAACCGCGAACAATCCATCAGCAGTTTGTTTATGGAGTGACGCGGCGGGCGGCGGCGGCGTCGCCGTGTGCAGGCTTCGGAGCCGGCCCGCCGGACGGCGCAAGCGGGCAAGGAGCGTCGCACAGCGCGGGGCGGGCGGCGCAAAGTGGGCAAAGCGCCCGCCCACCGCACCGCGCCGCCGTTTTTCGTGCCCCATAATGGCCCGAAGGCCAGGAAATCCGCCGCCGTGCAGCGGTTTTGCGGTGGGGCGGGGTTGTGGTAAAATGCCGCCCTTGCCGGGAGCGAACTTGCGGCGCGGGGCGTCTGCGGGCAAGGTCGCGAAGGTTGCGTCGGGAAACGCGAGACTCGCCATAACAAACAGGGTTGAATGAAAATGAGAAACCATTGCACCGGCATCTTTGCCGCACGCCGGGGTTCCCTGCGCTGGCCGGGACTGGCCGCCGCCGCCATCGTTGTCTTGTCGTCGCTGTTGGCGCCGCAGGCGGCGCAGGCGCAGGCGCAGAACGGGGTTACCAGGTTCACCCTTAGCCCCAACCTTGCCGCCTTCGATGAGGGGGCCACCGTTCAAGTCACAATTGATTGCGGCAGCAGTTGCCAGGTGGCGGCGAGCGGAACCGTTACGATTACCGGCAGCGGCGACAATCCGGCCACTGTGGGTGCGGGCGGCGATGTAATTCCCGCGAGCAGAGCATTTATTGCTGATGCTGCTCCCGGACGAATCGCCCGCAGAAATTTGCACGTTTTCACACTCAACATTCTTACAGACAATGTGCGGTTTGAGCCTGCTGAAACCTTTGTTCTCTCCATCATCTGGGACGACAACCCCGGTGCCTACAGCGTGCAGTCCAGAACCATCACCATCATCGACCCCGAAGCGGAAATCGCCGTCACCGCAGGCCCCACCGCGATTGACGAGGCCAACACCTCGCCGGAATTCATCATCACCCGCCAGGGCGTCGTGACCAGCGGCACCGTTATCTGGAGAATTAACCACGGCACGGCCGCCGACCCCACTGACAACCCCACCACCGACGCCGATTTCGCCGCCACAACCGGCTCGGTGACTCTCACCGAGTCAGCCGATGCCAGCCAGACCTTCACCATCAACATCGTTGACGACAGCGTTGCGGAGAACACCGAGAACTTCAATATCACCCTGGAGGCCGGCCTTGGGCAACGCGCGACGGTCACCTACGGCGCCGGCTATGACTCCTCCATCACCGACAACGACAGCTTCTCGCGCGCGCTGGAACTCACCATGCTCGACGGGCCGGGCGGCGGCGCGGCCACGACTTCGGTCGTCGCCGAGAGCGACAGCGGCGCCGCCGTCTGGTACAGGGCCGGCATCTCTTCCGGCGATCCCTTTGAATCCGCCACCGACCTGGTGTGGACCGTCACCCACGGCGACCCGTCCGTCAGCGGCGAATCCGAAACCGCCGCCAACGACTTTGACGCCATCACAGGCACGGCAAGAATGCCCGCGGCGCCGACAACGCAGGTTGAGTTCTCCATCACGGTCGCAGGCGACAACCGCAACGAAGACACCGAACATTTCAGCGTGTCGGTCGCCGCCGCCGAGACGCGGCCCAGCGCCGGCGTCAGCGCGAGCATTCGGGATGACGACCAGGTGCGCATCACGCTGAGCGGCGGGCGCAGTTTCCCGGAGGGCAGCACCGATGTGGATGTGGTGGCGAATTTCGGCGCGGAACTGACCCGGCCTTTTGCTGTGCAACTGCTGATTCTGAGAGATCCGGATATGACCAGCACGAACGCGAATCCCGCCCACAACGCCGCTGAACTTGGCACGGACTTTGCGACCGGAAATGCCTACCTTGCTGCGACGCCTCTCCCTGTAATCGCGCGTTCGCAGGTTCACCCCTTTTTCGTGGTTTCAGCGGGAGCAACCACTGCCGCACTCACGATTGCCGGTCTCGCTCCCTTAATCAATGACCTGGAAGGTCCAGTCGCGTTCCACGGGATTCGATCTGACAACCTTAACGAGGCGGAAGAGAGGTTCTGGGTCGCAATGAACAGCGCCAGAGCACCCGACTCGTTCGAGCATCTCGATTCCGTTGACGGCAGCGGCGTCTGGGGCGATGTTGTGTATCCCGCCACTGCGGTGACCTACACCGTCGTGGACAACAACCCGATTACTGTCTCTGTCGCTGCGTCGACGGACACCGTTGCCGAGGGCGGGTCGGTGGAATTCACTGTCACGCTGACAGGCGCATCGGCGGGTGCGGACGGAAACTTTGATGTGCTCTACACATTGGGCGGACTTGGCTCAGGCGTCACCCCGGGGGACTCCGCCAACGGGCGCCTGAGCTTCACCCGGGATACCAGCGCGACCATGGGCACGGAAACCATGGACACAGTAACCGTCACCATTCCGAACACAGATGCGCGGGGCAGCGGCGCTGAGGGTACGCTGACCCTGACGATAGACAGCGTGGAAAAACAGCCGACTGATTCGTTCTTCACTGATGTATTCTCTTTGCATCGGACGGGGGGAGAGGAATTAGACTTCGCCGCCGGCGAAATCAACATCGCGGACGCGCCCAATAACCAGGCATCGGTCGCGGTGGAATGGACGGGCTTCGCGCACACTTTCACGCTGGACAGCCCGCCGGGCACCGTCGCCGAAGGCTCGGACGGCAACCCCGGCACCGCGACATATACCATCGTGCGCTCCGGCCCGGCGCTGACCGCCCCTCTGCAGATTACATGGAGCGTTGCCCCCGGCACCGCCCAGGCCGCCGACCTCACGGGCGCCACCAGCGGCGCGGTGGAGTTCAGCGTCAGCGGCGACGGCACGACCACGCAGACTTTCAGTGTCATGATCGCCGGCGACGACCTGAACGAGGCGTCCGAGACTTTCACCGTCAGTTTTGATGTGGACCGCGCCGCCGCCATCGCCGCAGGCAGCGTCATGCTGCCCGGCGCGCACCAGACAGCCATCACCGA
>RKSI01000207.1 GCA_007570905.1 Gammaproteobacteria bacterium | reverse complement strand
TATCGTTACATGGCGGATGCCGGGCAGGCGTTTCAGGATGTAGGCGGCGGCGAGGCCGGCCATCTGCGGGTTTTTGTTGTGCCAGGCGGTCAGGATGCGTTAGGTGAGGCTCTGACAGCGCAGCGTGGGTTGCGGGTTGTCCACCAAGCGCATGCTCATCTGCCATCCGCGGTAAGTGTCGGCGTCGAGGCGGGAGAAGAAATCTACGGCCTCTGTCAGAAGTTGGTCGGGCACTTCCAGATCGCGGGAGATGTCGCACGCCGTCACTTTCAGGCGCGTCATCTTGATGCAGGGCGCGCGTTCATGCGGCGCGCTTGCGGCGGCGTGTTCATATGGCGGGCGGGCGCCGGTGGGCCGGCGCTGACAATGCGGTCGACGCCTGTCAATCCCGAAGCCATATGGCGGCGGGCGCCGGCGGGTCAGCGCTTTGAGCCGACTTCGCCGTGGGCGTCGTCCACAATCTCCATCGCGAGTTTCGTGTATTCCTCGCGGTAGTTGTCGAGGGACGAGCCTTCGGACGGCGACAGGTACTCCTTCATTGAGACGCCGTCGCGCTGCTCTTTTTCCATGAACCGCTTCTGCATTTCCAGCATCTTGCGGATTTTTTCCTGCTTGGTCATGTTGTCGATTGTAGCACGGCGGCGGCGCGGGCGTCATGCCCGGCGCAAATGCGCGCCAACGCCCGCCGCTCAGCCTGACTTGGCTTCGGCCCCGGCTTTGGCTTCGGCGGCGGCCTTTTTCTTCCGCTCTTCACGCGCTATCAGCCAGTCGGCAATCAGACCGGAATAGATGGTGAGCAGCACTGCTACAACAAGGCCTGCCAACATTAAATAGGCGACAAAGCCGGGAGTTACGATGTCTCTCATGAGATTTCTCCGATTTTCCGGATGTGGAAAACGCTCAGCCTGATTTCGTCCCGGCTCCGGCTTCGGCGGCTTTTTTCTTCCGCTCTTCACGCGCTATCAGCCAGTCGGCAATCAGGCCGGAATAGATGGTTATCAGTACCGCCACAATAAGGCCCGCCATCGTTAAATAGACGACGAAGTCGGGAATTACGATGTTTCTCATGGTGTTCCTCCGATTTGTTTTATGAGGCCCTTGATTTTCCGTTGCAGACGGGCAACTTCCAGCGACAAGCCGATGGCGCCCGCAATGGTAACGGAGGGCACGATGCCAAAATCGGCCCACACAAACTCGCCCCGCTCAAACCAGCCCACCAGATAGTTGCCCAATGCCCCGGCGAGCAAATACACCCCGGCGATATACGCCAGCATGGTTCGGGTCAGAAACCGATGTTTTCCTTCGCGCTGTCAATCTGGTTCTGGCTCATGGGATGCAGTGTAGCACAGCATAAAACGGCGTTTCGCGCTTTTGCCGGGCGGTCCGTAGCCGCCGCTCGCGGTTCAGCAGGCCGGTGATGCCGAAACCATCTTTCAGGCTGTCGCCGGGGCGTGGTTGAACCGCCCGGCGGCCTCTCGCGCACTCGCCGCCGCCTTGACTTTTTGCCCCGTTGCGCCGGACAATGCGGCGGCAGCGGGCGCGTAGCTCAGTTGGTTAGAGCACCATCTTCACATGGTGGGGGTCGCTGGTTCGAGTCCAGCCGCGCCTACCACGCTGCCCGCCATCGCGCCTGCCGCGCTGCTCGCATCGCACCTGCCATGCCGCCGGTCGTCGCAACTGCCGCGGCGCTCCCTATCGCGCCTGCCTCGTTGCCCATCTTGCGCCTGCCGCGCCGTCTGTCATTTCGCAGGCAATTCGCGCGGCCATTTCAGGCGCAGGGCGCGGCATCAATCCTCAAGTGCGCCGCAGACGGTCAGGTGGTGGTCGTCTATCGCGCGCACGGCCAGGTGGCCAAGCCCGGCCTCCCGCAACTGGTTTTCCACTTCCGCCGGCGTGAAGGCCGCCAGCAGCGAGTTGTGGAAGTCGCGCTGCAAGACCGGGTCTTCGCCGGCGGCGTGGCGTTGCACCAGCGCCTCTACCTGCGCCGGGCTGTCCGGGCGCGACAGGTCGGCGATGAAAACGCAGGCGCCGGGCTTGCCGAGGCGCCGCGCCGTGCGCCACAGCACCTGCGGGTCGTGCAGGTGGTGCAGCAGGCTGTTGGAGATGACGACATCGCAGGCGCGTTCCGGCAGCGGCATTTGCGGCAGCACCGCCAGCGCAGTGCGCACGCGCACGCCGACGCCCGCCGCGTCAATCCGCTGCTGCGCGTGATGCAGCATTTCGCGCGCGCCGTCCACCGCGGTAATGCGCGCGCGGCGGTGGAGTTGCGCCAGCCGCACCGCAATGTCGGCGTCGCCGCAGCCGAGGTCCACGGCGTTGAAGGCGCCGTCGGCGCCGCCGTCCACGGCGGGCGGATGCGCGGCAAGGCAGCGCGAGAAGTGGCGCATGATTTCCGAATGCGCCTGCTCGAAGTCGGCGGTGGCGTAGGCGCGCGCCTGCGCGGCATCGTCCATCAGTTCCGGTTCGGTGATTCTGTCCATCGTGTCAGGGTATCAGGCATATGTGCCGGCGCAACGCCGGTGTTCCGGTTCGGCGGTTCTGTCCATGCATGTCAAGGCAGCAGGCATTCGCCCTCAATCAAATCCTGGATGCTTTCGCGCAGGCGCACCAGGTGCGCTTCGCCGCCGTCCACGATGACCTCGGCGGGGCGTGTTCTGGAGTTGTAGTTGCCCGCCATTGAAAAGCCGTAGGCGCCCGCCGACAGAATCGCCAGCAAATCGCCGCGGCGCGCGTCGGCCAGGTGCGCCCGCCCCAATGTGTCGCCGCTCTCGCACACCGGGCCGACCACATTGAACGCCCGCGTCTCGCCGCCGCGCCGCCGCACCGCGACGATGTCGTGGCGCGCCTGGTACAGCGCCGGTCTCAACAAATCGTTCATCGCCGCGTCCACCACCGCGAAGTCGGCGCCGCCGTTGCGCTTGCGGTGCAGCACCGAAGTCAGCAGCAGGCCCGCGCTGCCGGCCACCGCGCGCCCCGGCTCGGTGATGATGCGGTACGGGCGCGCGCCGACGGCGTCGACGACGGCGGCGATGTAGTCCTCGACCGGCGGCGGCCCGGCGTCGGCGTAGGCGATGCCGAAACCGCCGCCGATGTCCAGGTGCTCGATGCCGACGCCGCGCCGCGCCAGACGGTCGGCGAGCGCGACGGTGGATTGCAGCGCCTCGCGGTAGGGCGCGATGTCGGTCACTTGCGAACCGATGTGGCAGTCCACGCCGCGCGCCTCAAGCAGCGGGCTGCGCTGTATCTCGTCGTAGAGCGCTTCGGCCTCGTCGATGCCGACGCCGAACTTGCCGTCGCGCAGGCCGGTGGCGATGTACGGGTGGGTGTTGGCGTCCACATCCGGGTTGACGCGCACCGCGACCGGCGCGGCGCGGTTGAGGTCGCCCGCGGCCTGTTCAATTTGCGCGAGTTCGGCGGCGGACTCGACATTGAAACAGCCGATGCCCGCGCGCAGCGCCCGCTCAATCTCCCACATCTGCTTGCCGACGCCGGAAAACACCACTTTGGCCGGGTCGCCGCCGGCCTTCAGCACGCGCTCGAGTTCGCCGCCGGAGACGATGTCGAAGCCGCTGCCGAGGCGCGCCAGCACATCCAGCACGGCGATGTTGGAACATGCCTTGACGGCGTAGCAAACCAGGCGGTCGCGCGCGCCGAACGCCGCGTCAATGCGCCGCCAGTTGTCCTCAATGCCGGCGCGCGAATACACATAAACCGGCGTGCCGAACTGATGCGCGATGTCGTCGAGGGCGGCGCCGTCAAGACGCAGGCGCCCGCCCTCGCGCCGCAGCCGGGGGCAGGCGTTGAACTCCGCGTTCATTGCTCGCGCGAAGGTTTGTTTTCGTCCGGCAGGTAGAGGTCGCCGGTTTGTCCGCACGACGACAGCGCCGCGACGACCAGCAGCGCGGCCAGCGCGCCGGGCAGCCGCGCCGCGCGCCGCCGCAGTCGCCGCCGCAGCCGCGTGCGCGGCGCTCGCGGCACTCGTTGTCGTGGTATAATCATGCCTCTTTCCAGTGTAACACCGGGCCAAAAAATGAACAAAAACCGCAGACATTTCCTGCACCGCAGCGTCGCCGCGCTGGCGGCGTCGCTGGCGCCCGCCGCGCTGTCGGCCAACTGGCCGAAACAGGCGTTTGAGACGACCGCTCTGCAACAGGCGCTTGACCTCATCACCGGCGGCAATGTGGAGCAGGGCGCCGTCACGCTGAAGGCGCCGGGCATCGCCGAGGACGGCGGCGCGGTGCGCGTCGAGGTCGAGACCGCGCTTGAAAATGTGGAATCCATCACGCTGCTGGTCGAGAAAAACCCGGTGCCTCTGACCTCGCAGTTCATGCTGCACGGCCAGAGCCACGCTTACATCGCAACCAACCTGAAGGTGCGCGAGACCTCCGATGTCATCGCGCTGGTCAAGGCCGGCGGGCGCTATTACAGCGGCCGCCGCACGGTGCGCGTAACCGCCGGCGGCTGCTCCTGAGGCCGCGCCGGTGGCCAAAACCATCAAGATGCGCGCGCGCCGCGGCGACGACGGCGTCGTTGTCGTCAAGGCGCTGATTACGCACCCGATGGAAACCGGGCGCCGTCAGGACCGCGACAGCGGCGACACCGTTCCGGCGCATTTCATCCAGAAAGTCGTCGGCGAGTACAAGGGCGAGAAGGTGTTCGAGGCGTACTGGGGAACGGGCGTGTCTAAAAACCCGTACATTGCCTTCCGCTTTGACGGCGGCGAGAAGGGCGGCAAGATCAAGTTAAGCTGGGTGGACAACCTCGGGCAGTCGGACAGCCTCGAGGAAACCATCCAGTAACCCCCGCATATCGTTCCGAAGGACGCGACCGTTGTCCGGCGCCGACCCGCAGCCGCTGTGGCTTGACGCCCGCGACGCCAATGGCGCGCGCGGCGCGGTTATCCTGCTGCACGGCCTCGGCGCCAACCACGAAGACCTGGTGCCGCTCGCCGAGAGCGTGTCGCCCGAATGCCGCGACCGGCTGACCTTTGTGATGCCGCGCGCGCCGCTGCGCCGCATCACCATCGCCGGCGGGTTGACGGTGCCGGCGTGGTTTGACATCCACACCTACGGCGACAACGGCGAGGAAGACTGGCAGGGGCTGGACGAGACGCGCGCCATGCTGGACACATTGATGAAGACGCTGGAACAGCGCGGGGTGCCGCCGGAGCGCGTCGTCATCGGCGGTTTCTCGCAGGGCGGCGCCACGGCGCTGCATTACCTGTGCCGCAACCCGCAAACGCTGCGCGGCGTGTTTGTGCTGTCGGGGTGGCTGCCGCGCGGCGAGCAACTGCCGCAGTCGCCGCGCACGCCGGTGCTGCTGGTGCACGGCAGGCTTGATATGACGCTGCCGGTGCATTACGCGCGGCTGTCGCGCCACCGCATGGAAGAGGCCGGTTTTCATGTTGAATGGCACGAACACGCGCGCCTCGGCCATTCGGTGGACGCCAAGGTGCTGGCCGTGCTGTCGCAGTGGCTTGACGGCCTCTTCGCCGCCGACTGACGCCGGCTGCGCTCGCGGCTACGGCGGCGGCGGCGCGCCGGCCAGGTATTCGCGCGCGGCGGCGATTTGCTTGTCAACCGACTCCGGCGCCGCGCCGCCTTCGGTCTGTTTCATCCGCAACGACTCTTCGGGGCGCAGCACCGGCGCTATTTCGCCGGCCTGCGGGCACAGTCTGGAGAATTCCTCCGGCGTCAACCGGTCGAGCGTGCGCCCGCTGTCGGCGGCCAGTTTCACCGCCGCGGCGACGGCGCGGTGGGCGTCGCGGAACGGCACCTGCAGCGACACCAGATGGTCGGCCAGGTCGGTGGCGGTCGAGAAGCCGCTCTGCGCGGCCTCGCGCATGCGCTCGCGGTGAACCTTGATGGCCGGCATCATGTCGGCCATGATTGCGACGCAGTCAAGCGTGGTGTCGAGCGCGCCGAACAGGATTTCCTTGTCTTCCTGGTTGTCGCGGTTGTAGGCGAGCGGCTGCGCCTTCATCAGCGCCAGCATCGCCGTCAGCGCGCCGACCACGCGCGCGCTCTTGCCGCGCACCAGTTCGGCCACATCCGGGTTTTTCTTCTGCGGCATGATGGACGAGCCGGTGCAGAAGCGGTCGGCCAGTTCTATGAAGTCAAACTGCTGCGACGACCACAGCACCAGTTCCTCGCAAAACCGCGACAGGTGCGTCATCAGCAGCGCGCACGCGGCGCAGAACTCAATGGCGAAGTCGCGGTCGGACACCGCGTCAAGCGAGTTGCCGGACACCGTGTCAAAGCCCAGCAGCGCGGCGGCGTGGCGCCGGTCCAGCGGATAGTTGGCGCCGGCGCAGGCGGCGCTGCCGAGCGGCAGCACATTGATGCGCGCGCGCACCTCGCCGAAGCGCGCGTCGTCGCGCTTAAGCATCTCAAACCACGCCATCAGGTGGTGGCCGAAAGTGACCGGCTGCGCCACCTGCAAATGCGTGAACGCCGGCATAACGCTGGCGGCCTCGCGTTCGGCGACGGCGACGATGCCGGCCTGCAGCCTGCGTATCCCGGCGCGCATCACGCCCGTCTGGCGCCTCAGGTACAGCCGCAGGTCGGTCGCCACCTGGTCGTTGCGCGAACGCCCGGTGTGCAGTTTCTTGCCGGCCTCGCCGACGCTTTCAATCAGGCGCGCCTCGATGTTGATATGCACATCTTCAAGCGCCTCTTTCCATTCAAAGCGGCCTTCCTCAATCTCGGCGCGTATCGCCTGCAAGCCGCGCGTGACGGCCCGCGCCTCGTCGGCGCTGAGCACGCCGGCGCGCTCGAGCACCGCGGCGTGCGCGATGGAGCCTTCAATGTCCTCGGCGTAAAGCCGCCGGTCGCAGTGCACCGACGCGGTAAAACGCTCGACGCGGCGGTCGGCGGCGCCGTCAAAGCGGCCCCGCAAGGCGCCGGATTTTGGTTGTTTCCTGTTCATCTGTGGCGTGTTCCGCCGGTTTCGTCTATGATGGCCCGGCTTCAGGCGCACATATGCGCGCCCTCCCGGGCACCATAATACCAACAACAGAGAAAACGGAAAATGCGGCCCCCATCCCTGCGGGATGAGGACAGCGCGCGGCCAGCGCCCCCAAGCCGGGCCACTCTGAAAAGAAGCCTGTATCTGCTTTGCGGACTTGCATTCGCCGCCGCCGCTGCCCTGCTTGCGATTTACGCCGCGGCGCCGCCGCGTACCGGCGCCGCGTGCCGGCTCGACCTTGTGCTGCTGGTGCAACTGGCCGCCTGCGCCGCCGCCGCCGGCGGCCTCTATCTGCTGTGCCGCGCAGGCGCAGGCGCGGGCAGCCCCGCCCCCACCCCCGAAGCGCGCCGCGACGACGCCGGCGGCGAGGCCCTACTGCACCGTATTCGCTACCATTTTCTGTTCAATACCCTGAATACGACCATCGGTCTTGTCAAGCCGCACCCCGAACTTGCCGAGGCTAATCTGGGCAATCTGTCTGAAATTTTCAGGATGATGCTGTTCCAGGAAACACAAACCTCGCTGGCCGAGGAAATACGGATGGCGCAATGCTATGTGGAGATGGAGCGCCTGCGGCTGGGGGACCGGCTGCGGGTGGAATGGCGCCTTGACTGCGGCGACACCGCGCGCATACGGGTTCCGTCCATTCTGCTGCAGCCGTTGATTGAGAATGCGATTTACCACGGCGTCGAGACCCGCGCCGGCGGCGGCACCGTGCGTATCGCCGTGACCGGCGACGACCGCCGCCTGGTGTTTGACATTCGCAATCCCGTCAACGGCGGCATGCGCGGCGACCGGCGCGGCAACCGCGTCGCGCGCAACAACATCCGCCTGCGCCTGACGCAGGCTTACGGCGGCGACTTTGTTTTCAACGACGAGCGGCGAACGCAGGAATACCGCGTAAAAATCAACATTCCCCTGGAGAAAGAAAATGATACGCATATTGATAGTGGATGACGAGAAATACGCCTGCGAACGGCTCAGCAAGATGGTCGGCGATGTGCCGGGCTGTTATGTGGCCGGGCACGCGGGCAACGGCCTGGACGCCGTGCGCAAGGTGGACGAACTGGATGTGGATGTGGTGCTGATGGACATCCATATGCCCGGCATGGACGGCCTCGAGGCCGCCTACCACATCCGCGGCGTTGACCGCCCGCCGCAGGTGATCTTCACGACCGCATATGTGCAGCACGCCTTCGCCGCGTTCGGCCTGGACGCCGCGGGCTACCTGCTGAAGCCGGTGATGCGCGAGCAGTTGCAGAGCAAACTGGAACTGCTGCAATGCCAGCACGCGCCGCTGGAGGTGCGCGAGCCGTCGCCCTACGGCAGGACGCGCAGCCATCTGTATTGCCGCGTCGGCAACGCGCTGGAGTTGATCGCCATCAAGAACATCATCATGTTCAAGTCCGACCACAAATACACGGTGGTCTATCACACCGGCGGGCGCAACCTGATTG
The DNA here is from genome assembly GCA_007570905.1 of Gammaproteobacteria bacterium. Taxonomy (GTDB): domain Bacteria; phylum Pseudomonadota; class Gammaproteobacteria; order Poriferisulfidales; family Oxydemutatoraceae; genus Oxydemutator. The sequence continues at coordinate 651 of RKSI01000207.1, read as the reverse complement.
ACGACCCGCTGAAAAACCTCGAGCAGGAGTTCGGCAACCGCATCATTCGCATTCACCGCAACGCGCTGGTCAACAAGGAGTTCATCGAGTCTTTCGAGAAAGACCCGAAGGGCCGCGTGTCGGTGGCGCTGAAGGGCTTTCGCAAGAAATTTCCGGTCAGCAGGCGCCATGTGCCGGGACTGCGCGAGTTTATGAAGCAGTTTGAGGTGTATCTGAGCGCAAGAAACGAGACTGTCATCCGCCGCGGCGGATGAAGCCGCGTGCGCTGCGAGGGAAAGGCCGCCTCCGGGCGGCCTGTCTTTTGTTCGGGCGGGGCGGGGCTACGGGTCGGTCTGGATGGTGTCAACGGGGGTTGAGGGTATCGCGCCTTCAAGGAAGACGCGCAGTCTGATGTAGGTGTCGGAGTCGCCGTCGTCGTCTCTGGTTCGCAGGGTGGCCCAGCGGGGTTCGCCGAGTCTTGCGGCGGCTTCGGGGGAGATGGACGGGGACAGGCGTATCCAGTGGGACGGGCCGAGGTCATTGTCGTAGTCCAGCGAGTGGATGATGATTTCTGTTGAGGTGGCGTTTTCCACGATGGTTGCGCTGGCGGGCCAGATGTTGCCGGGGTTGTCGCCGAGGCGATAGAACAGGTGGCTGATGTCGCCGCCTCTT
>RKSI01000050.1 GCA_007570905.1 Gammaproteobacteria bacterium | reverse complement strand
GATGTGGCGCGACATCTTCCTCGCCAACGCCGCCGCCGTCCTCGGCGCGCTGGACGATTTCAGCGCCGCCAGCACGGTGATGCCGGCGTTGAGTCGCGCCGGCGAATCGGCGCGTGAATCAAGCGCGCCGAGTTCCAGCGCGCGCCGCGCGCGCGCCGCGTCGGTGTCAAAACCAGCGACATGCAACTCCGGGTCGCGGCGTTTCAGCGCCAGCGCCAATGACGCGCCAATCAAGCCGGTGCCGACAATGCCGAGCGTGCGCGCCATGTCAGCCTCCGGCGCCGGCGACGGCGGTGAACGCGTCGAGAAAACGCTCGTTGTGTTCGGGCAGGCCGATTGTCACCCGCAGGTGGCGCGGCAGTTCGTAGTTGGCCAGCGGGCGCACGATGACGCCGCGCGCGAGCAGTTCGTCGTACACGCGCTGTGCGTCTTCGCCAATCTCCATGCACAGGAAATTCGCCGCCGACGGCAGGCACGCGACGCCCAGTTGCGCCAGGCCGTCGCGCAGCCGAACAAGGCCGGCGGCGTTGGCGCGCACGCTGTCGGTCAGATGACGATGGTCGCCGAGCGCCGCCGCCGCCGCGCATTGCGCCGGGGCGTTGACATTGAACGGCTGGCGCGCCCGGTTCAGCAACTCCGCCATCGCCGGCGACGACAGCGCGTAGCCGATACGCAAACCGGCGAGCGCGAAAATCTTGGAGAAAGTGTGCGTGACTATCAGGTTCGGAAACTCGCCAAGCCACGCGGCGGCGTCGGGGCAGTCTGTGTCCGCCGCGTATTCGGCGTAGGCCTGGTCCACGACGGCGACGACGCGGCGCGGCAGTTTCCGCAAAAACCCGCGCAGCGCGGCCTCGCCGAGCCAGGTGCCGGTCGGGTTGTTTGGGTTGGCGATGAAGACCACGGCGGTGGCGTCGTTGATTTGCGCGAGCATCGCCTCGGGGTCGTGGCCGCACGCCATCGCGTCCGACGCCGGCAGCGGCGGCGCGACGCGCGCGGCGGCGCCCGTCGCCTGCGTCGCCAGCGCATACACCGCGAAGGAGTGGCGCGAATAGACGGCGGCGGCGCCGGGGCCGAGAAAACAGCGCGCGGCCAGTTCCAGCAGTTCGTTGGAGCCGTTGCCGAGCGTAATCCGGGCGGGCGCCATGGCGTGGCGCGCGGCCAGCAACTCTTTCAACCGGTGGCCGCCGCCGTCGGGATAAAAATGCACATCGCCGATTGCGCGCCGCAACGCCGCCAGCGCCTTCGGCGACGGCCCGCGCAGGTTTTCGTTGGACGCCAGTTTAACGGCGTCGCGCACGCCGAGTTCGCGCTCCAGTTCGCCGGGCGGCTTGCCCGGCTTGTACGGCGCGAGTTCCGCAAGACCGGGACGGCAGTAATCCAGCGGGTCAAAGGCCGTGCCGTTCATCCGCGCGCACCGCCGCGTTCATTCAGCGCGCGCCACAGGCCGAGGCAGGCGTCCTCAATGCGGTCGAACATTTGCAGGCAGCCTTCCACGCCTTCGTGTTCCGGCGGCACCGCGACTTCGGTCTCGCTGAAGTAACCGGAATAATCCATCAGCAGGCAAACGGCGGCGCCGTTGGCGCGGCATTCGCGCAGCACCGGCAACTGCGACGCATCCATCGCCACCAGATAATCATGGCCGGCGGGCGACGCCGCCGCCAGCGGTTTGGAGCAGATGCCGGACAAGTCATAGCCGCGCATGTCGGCGGCGCGCTGCACGCGCATCTCCGGCGGCGCGCCGGCGCCCGCAGCCACGCCCGCCGAATCGGCGACCGCGTCCAGGCCGGTCTCGCGCAGAATGTAACGAAACACGCCGTGCGCCGCCACCGACCGGCAGACATTCAGCGAACACACAAACAAAACCGATGTGCTCACCGGACGCCCACCGCCTCCGGCGGCGCCGGGTTCGGCGTTTGCGGGCTGAAATGGATGGGGGAGACGGCCATGGCCCGGAATTATATACCGCCGGTATAATGGCGTCCTGTTTGCGCCGCGCCGCCGCGCACCGCCCGCCTCATTGGAACCCGATGGAACCCGACGCAACCCGATGCAACCCGGATGGAACTCGCACTCTTTGATCTTGACAACACGCTGCTGGAAGGCGACAGCGACTACCTGTGGGGGCGGTTTCTGTGCGACATCGGCGCGGTGGAGCGCGCGCATTTTGAGGAGCGCAACCTGGCGTTTTACCGCGACTACCAGGCCGGGCGGCTGGACATCGGCGAATACCTGCGGTTTGCGCTGAAACCGCTGGCCGACAATGACTTAAGCACGCTGATGGAATGGCGCCGGCGTTTTATTGACGAACGCATCAAGCCCATCGTCGCGCCGCAGGCGCGCGCGCTGATTGCGAGGCACAAACAGCGCGGCGACCTGGCGCTGATAGTAACCGCGACCAATTTGTTCGTCACCGAGCCGGTTGCGCGAATGCTCGGCGCCGACGACATCATCGCCACGCGCCCGGCCATCCGCGGCGCGCGGTTCAGCGGCGAGGTTGAGGGGCCGCCGTGCTTCCGCGAAGGCAAACTGGCGTGCGTTGAACGCTGGCTTGAACGGCACCGCCCCGGCCACCGCCAAACCTGGTTTTACAGCGACTCCATAAACGACCTGCCGATGCTTGAATGGGCCGGCAAGCCGGTCGTCGTCCACGGCGACGACGCGCTGCTGCGACTGGCGGCGCAGCGCGGCTGGCCGGTGATGTCGTTGAAGGGGGAAAGTCTGGCGGAGGGTTAGCGGGTCGGCGGCGGTTGTGCCGGCTGCCGGCGGCAAGCGCTGTCGCTGAAAAGGAGCGCAGCGGAAACCCGGCTGGAAATTAGCGGGTCGGCGGCATGCTGTTGTGCGCGCCGAGCGCCGCCTCCGGAAATGACGCGCCGCGCAGGTCGCGTTCCAGCGTGTATGACAACGCCAGATGCGGCGGCAGACGCCTGACGATGCCGGCGCGGTTCAGCGCGCGCACGCCATGCCACGCGAGCGGCCTTGTGATGCGGTTGCGGAACAGCGGGTGGCCCGCGCGCGCGGCGAGCAGGCCGTTGGCGCCGCCGAAGCGCGCGAGGAACTCGTCTAACGGCAGCGTTTCAATGGCGTCCCTGATGGCGGCGGCGCGGCGGTGCAGTTCGGCCAGATTGTTGTCGTGGCGCCATCTGTATTCGCGCAGGCCGCAGTGTTTTTGCAGCAACTTGACATGCCAGAACACAATGCCGGCGGCGGGCAGCGAGCGCGACACAGGCCCGTAACGCGCGGTTTCGTTGCGGTCGTCGTGGGCAAACCAGGTGTGTTGCGACACCGGAAAAAACCCGTAGTCGCCGCCCGCGCCGCACAGCGGGTCATGCAGCGACACGCCGAGCGCGCCACGCGCCGCTTGGCGCGAGCGCGCCAGATTGACGCCGGCGCAGGGCACAAACCCGTCGCATCTGCGGCGCACCGCGGCGACGGCGCGCGCCAGATTGGGGCGGATGTAAATGTGGTCGGCGTCGTGCTTGATGACAACGCGCCGCGTCGTCTTTGACAGCGCGTAATTGCACAGCGCGGCGATGGTGCGCAGCGAGGCGGCGCCCTCTTCGGCGTGCCGCGCGGTGTTGGGCGGCACGACCTCGTGCGGGTATTCATAAACCTTCAGCCGGTCGGGATGGCGTTCGGCAAGGTCGTGCAGGATTTGCGGCGTGGCGTCGCCGCACTGGTGATGAACGGCGACGACTTCATCGAAGATGTCCAGGCACGACTCCAGCCCGGGCCGCAGAAATTCGGCGCCGTCGCGCACGCGCAACATCGCGCTGACGCCTTCGGCGCGGTTCGCCGGGTTCAGCGTTTCGGTGTCAAAATGAAAGGCGGCGGTGTCATCGGCGCCGGCGCTCGCGGCTTTCATTGACAACTCCGCCGCGCGCAAACTCCGTCTGCCGCCGTGCAAAACAACCGAACGCCCGGGTTTTCCGCCACTGCACCACTCCGCCGCGCGCGGGCGCCGGTTACAGCCCCGGGCGGTAGTTGAAGTTTTCGTGGAAGCGCGTCTCCAGTTCGTCTTTTGTGAAGCGGTGGCCCTGGCCGCCGGAGCACTCCACCTTGACGGCGCCCATCAGCGACGCGACGCGGCCCGTTGTTTCCCAGTCCATGCCGTGAACGAGGCCGTGTATCAGGCCGGCGCGGTAAGCGTCGCCGCAGCCGGTCGGGTCGGTGACGCCTGCGGGGCGCGCCACCGGAATTTCATGCACCTTGCCGCCGGCGTGGATGCTGGAGCCGTCGCCGCCGCGCGTGACAATCAGCGC
>RKSI01000047.1 GCA_007570905.1 Gammaproteobacteria bacterium | reverse complement strand
GCCAGCCGCGCGATGATGTGCGTCTCAATGCCGGCGAACGCGGCGGCGTCCGGCGGCGGCACCGCGCGAACGCCCTGCAGCGCGGCGGCGACCTGCGGCGGGTAGTCGGCGGCGCTGAAAGTCTCGCGCACCGGCGTCAGCAGGCCCGAGCCGATGACGCCGGGGTCGTCGCCCGGCACATCGGAAATCAGCAGGTTAAGCGCCGGGCAGCCGTTCAGGTGCGGCGCGAGCCGCCCGCCCTTGATGCGCGAGACCGCGCGCCGCACCGTGTTCATGCGCGCGATGTCAAGGCCGTTTTCCAGCAGCGCGCGCGTCAGCCGTTCAAGGCCGGCGGCGGTCAGGCCGTCGGCGGGCGCCTCGACCAGGCTGGAGGCGCCGCCCGACAGCAGAAACAGAAAGCGGTTGCCGTTGCGCGCCCACGAAGCGACGCAGTCGAGCAGCGCGGCGCCGGCCTTAAGGCTGGCGGCGCCCGGCACCGGGTGATCGGATTCAATGCAGCGCACGCCGGGGCGCCGCGCCACATCATCGTCCAGATGGCCGTGCTTGGTGATGACCAGCGCATGCTCGATGCGCCGTTCCAGCGCGTCGAACGCGCCGGCGGCCATCGCCGACGCCGCCTTGCCGACGGCGACCAGATGCACCGGCGACGGCGGCGGCGGATGCGCGGCGAACCAGGCGCGCACCGCGTCGCGCCCGCGCACCCGCGCAAGGCCCGCGTTGAAAATTTCCGCGAGGTCGGCGCGCGCGGCTTGCGCCGCGGACTCCCCAGAGGCCGTCACTTCGGCGCGCCGTCCAGGATATAGACGAGCGAACCCGGCGCGAGTTGGCCGAACAGCGCAACGATGTCGTCGTTTTTCATCCGCACGCAGCCCACCGACGCCGGCGAGCCGATGTGCCTTTCATCCACGGTGCCGTGAATATAGATGCAGCGGCGCAGCGAATCGCGCCCGCCGCCGCGGTTGACGCGCGGCTCAAGGCCGGCCAGTTGCAGGATGCGCGAGCAGATGGCGTCATCGCCGCCGGGCGCGTCCGGTTCGGCGATTTCCCCGACCGGGCGGCGCGCGACAAAACGCGAGAACAGCGGCTCGCCGTCGCCGATTTTTTTGAACACATAATGCGCGCCGGTCGGCGTGCGCCATGAACCCTCGTCGCCGCCGAGGCCGTAGCGCGAGGTCGAGACCGGGTAGCACGCGCGCAACCGCCGCCCGGACACGACGCACAACTGCTGCGTCGCCGGGTCCACCACGGCCAGCGGCAGGTGCGCGCGGCGCGGGTATTCACGGCAAAGGCGCTGCGCCTCGCCGCGCCAGTCGAAGCCCGGACGCACGACCCGTCACCCCGCCGCCGCTCAGCCGACGCTGCGAAGGCCGGAACCGCGCCCGTCGCGCCGGTCGGCGTCGTCGCCGCGCAGCCGTTCCAGCCGGTCGAAATAGCCGCTCTCCGGCTCCACCACATAGTCGCCGTCAAACACCGAGCAGTCAAAATTTTTCAGCGCCGGGTTGCCGCGGCGCACCGAGTCCACCAGCGCCTTCAGGTCCTGGTAAATCAGGCGGTCGGCGCCGATGACATCGCACACCTGGCGCGGCGTGCGCCCGTGCGCGATCAACTCGCCCGGCACCGGCATGTCTATGCCGTAGATGTTCGGGTGGCGCACCGGCGGCGACGCCGACATAAAATAGACCTTCCTGGCGCCGGCGTCGCGCGCCATCTGGATAATCTGGCGCGAGGTCGTGCCGCGCACGATGGAGTCGTCCACCAGCAGCACATTCTTGTCCTTGAATTCCATGTCCAGCGGGTTGAGTTTCTGGCGCACCGACTTCTGCCGCTCGGTCTGCCACGGCATGATGAAGGTCCTGCCGATGTAGCGGTTCTTGATAAAACCCTCGCGGTAGCGCAGCCCCAGCCGCACCGCGAACTCCAGCGCCGCGGTGCGGCTGGTGTCTGGCACCGGAATCACGACATCAATGTCGTGGCCGGGCCACTGGCGCTTGACCTTGTCGGCAAGGTTCTCGCCCATCCGCATCCGCGCCTTGTGGACAAAGACCTCGTCTATCACCGAGTCCGGTCGCGCGAAATAGACATACTCAAAAATGCAGCCGTGATAGCGCGCCGAACGCGCGCACTGCTCGGCGTAGAGTTCGCCGTCGCGGTCAATGTAGATGGCCTCGCCCGGCGCCACATCGCGCACGATGTCAAAGCCGAACGACTTCAGCGCGACGCTTTCCGACGCGAACAGATACTCGGGGCCGGCGGCGGTCTCGCGCACGCCGTAAATCAGCGGGCGTATGCCGTGCGGGTCGCGGAACGCCAGCAGGCCGAAGCCCGCGAGCAGCGCGACGCCGGCGTAGGCGCCGCGGCAGCGGTGGTGCAGGCGGCTGACCGCGTTGAAAACCTCGCGCGGCCCCGGCACCAGCGAACGCTGGTTCAGCAGTTCGTGGGCGAACACATTCAGCAGAATCTCGGAGTCGGACTCGGTGTTGATGTGGCGCCGGTCCTGGTCGAACAACTCGGCGATGAGGCGCCCGGAATTGGTCAGGTTGCCGTTGTGCGCGAGCGCGATACCGTAGGGGCTGTTGACATAGAACGGCTGAGCCTCCGATTCGCTGCCGCTGCCGGCGGTCGGGTAGCGCACATGGCCGATGCCGGTGTTGCCGCGCAGGCCGTGCAGGTGGCCGGAATCGAACACATCGCGCACCAGGCCGTTGCCCTTGCGCTGGTAAATCCTGCCGTCGCCGCAGGTGACGATGCCGGCGGCGTCCTGGCCGCGGTGCTGGAGCAGCACCAGGCCGTCATACAGCGTCTGGCTGACGCGGGTGTGACCGTGGATGCCGAGGATGCCGCACATCAGATGAAGTCCTCGGTGTCGGCGCCGCGCCGCAGGCCCGGGTTCAGCATGAAGTAGTCGGAGTACGGTTCCGGCAGCACCGAAACCACGAAGCCCGCGCCTTCCAGAAACGGCGGCAGAAACAGCGCGCCGCGCCACCACGGCGAGGCCGGCACCTCGGTCAGACTGAACAGCAGCACCAGCAAAACAACGATGGCGCTGCCGCGCGCCAGGCCGAAGACGCCGCCGAAAAAGCGGTTGGCGCCGCTCAGCGCGCCGGCGTTGACGGCGCGGTTGAGGCGGCGCGCAATGAAGCGCCCGACGACCAGCACCAGCAGCGCGATGGCGACAAACGACGCCGCCCGCGCAAGGTCTTCCGCGCCCGCCGTCCAGCCGGCGAATGCCAGTTCGCGCCCGCGCCATTCCTCCGGCAGCCAGCGCAGCGGATAGTCGGCGAAACGAAACGCGGCGAAAAACGCCAGCAACAGCGTCGCCAGCGACGCGACCTCGCGGACGAAACCCTTGTATATGCCCAGCACCATCGAGACAAAAACAATGACAAAGATGAAAATGTCGAGATACGCCATCGCCGCAGGCCCCGTTCAGCCGCCAATAACCGGGGCGGGAATGCCGGAATATGTCATTGCCGCAAGCCTCGCCCGACCGCCAATAACCGGGGTGAAAGTACAGGGATGCGCCATTGCCGCAAACTCCGTTCAGCCGCCGTGACCGTCGTCGTCACCCAGTGAGCGGACGAGCGCCGTGATGCCGTGTTTCTTTTTCAGGTCGCGGGCGATTTGTTCCGCCGCGCCGCGGTTTTTGTGCGGGCCGATGCGGACAAAATAAACCGGCGCGCCGCGCCGGTCCTGCGCTTCCTTGAAGAAAACCGGGGCAAACCCCGCCTTGCTGAGCGTGGCGCGCAAACTGTCGGCGTTCTCGCGCACCGAAAAGACGCCGGCCTGCACCACCCACCGCGCCCGCCCCGCGCTGCCGGGCGCCCGCCCCGCGCTGCCGGGCGCCCGCGCCGCTTTGTCTGGCGCCCGCACCGCTTTGTCGCGGACAACCGGCGGCGCCGCCCGCAACGGTTCTTTCACCGGCGCCCGCCGCACCGCCGTGCCGGTCGCGCCGCCGGCCTCGCCCCGCTCCTGTTCAAGCGCCGGAAAATGCTGCCCGAAGACAATCGCGGGTTTTTCCGGCGCCTCAATCCTGACCTGCGAAAACTCGCGGTAGCCCTCGCCGTCAAACAACGCCGGCAGCACAATGACCGCAAGCGCCACGACAATCACGGCCCCCGCAAGCCTCTCCTTCATCGGCTGCTCCATGCCCTTATTATAGGGGAATTCCCGGCAAAGGCCGAAGCCCTCAAAGGTGGCCGTCGCGCCTCAGGAGGCGCACCATGAAATTGCCGGAGGTCTTGACCAGGTTATGGGGAAGCCCGTTGTCCGGTTTGTCGCCGGCCATCATCAGATAACGGGTCATCGGCGTCGGCGCGCCATAATCTTTCGTGCCAACCCTGATGCCTGCGGACGCGAAGATGCGGTACTCCGCCTGCGCCAGCAGGTAGTTGTCCGGCGGCCCTTCGGGCGGCGACAGCAGCCGCCTCAGTTGCGGAAACCGGTGGTATGTGAAAACCGTGAAGTGTTTCGCCAGATGCTCGTGATAGTTTCCGGCATGGTGGTTCGTCATGAAATACAGCGGCATGTCCGGCGGAATCAGCCTTTTCAAATCCTTGACAAAGCAGTTGACCAGCCAGCCGCACACGGCTCCGAAGCCGGGGAATTTTCTCCGGCTAAGCACTCCTTCCAGCCGGATAATCCTGAAGTGCACGGCGGCATACTCTTTGCCGAGGGCGCGCAGCACCGGGCCTGCCAGCGACTCCACCAGCGCGGAAGGCTTGAACCCCACGCCGATGCCGGCAATGCGCGCACGGTCGTAATAGTGATTCAACGGAATGGTGTCATGGGTCATCGCGCCGATGGGCAGCGTTTTGGAGATGACACGATAGCTCCGGTTCTGCTCGTCGGAGACCGGGGATTCACCGGGCAGGCGCAGGCATTCCGTGTTCGTGATTGCAAGCGAGTCAAAATCATCGCGAGACACGACGGACAGCCGGCAATCCCTGCTGTCGCCGTTTCTGTAGTGTATTCGCAGCAGGGAATTCTCCAGGTCCGTGTAGCGCTCCCACCCGGGCGGCGGAAGGTGTCCGCGGTTGTGCCGGGCCTCCAGGTTGGGAGGCGACACGACCAGCGTGCGCCCCAAACAGGCCGCCTCCCTGATTTGCGTCCCCAAATTGGAAAAGTTGTGTATCAGCCCTCCGGTTGAGCCAACGGATGCATACACAAGATACCCCGGTGCATCGCCCGGTGCACCGGTCATCGCGCCGCCTGCTCCGTTCCGGCCAGGGCTTCGGCCACTGTCAGCATCGAGCCGAACACCAGCAGGCGTTCGCCGGCGGCGGTGTGTGACGCCGCCTCGCGGTACGCCTGCGCGACCGACGCGAAATGCCGCACCGGGGCCGCGCCGGCGTGGCGGCGCACAATCTCGCACAGTTGCGCGAGCGGCAGCGCGCCTGACGACCCGGCCTCGCCTAAATACCAGCAGTCCACCAGCGGCGCGACGATGCGGACGACACCCTCGACATCCTTGCTCGACAACATCGAGAACACCGCGTGCAAACGCCCCGAACCGTCCAGCGCGCGCAGGTTGCCGGCCATGACCCCGGCGCCGTGCGGGTTGTGCGCGATGTCGAAGATGTGCAGGCGTTCGCCGTCCGGCGCCGCGACGCGGCGTATCTGGAAGCGCCCGCGCAGTTGCACATTGGCAAGCCCGCGGCGCACCGCGTCCGGCGCGACCCTGAAATGGCCGCGCAGGTGCGCCAGCGCGGCCAGCGCGCAGCATGCATTTTGCAACTGAATCTCGCCGTAAAGCGCCGGCGGCGGCAAATCCTCGATGCCGCCGTCGCGCGCGACGAAGTCCCAGCCGTGTTCGTGCTTGCGGTAGTTGAAGTCAACGCCGAAACGCTCGACCGCGGCGCCGCGCCGCGCCAGCTCCTCTATGGCGCCGCGCGGCGGCTGCGGGTCGCCGTAGATGCACGGCCTGCCGGGGCGGGCGATGCCGGCCTTCTCGGCGGCGATGGACTCGCGGTCGCTGCCGAGCCATTCGGTGTGGTCGATGCCGATGCCGGTGATGACGGCGACATCGGCGTCCACGATATTGACCGCGTCAAGCCGCCCGCCGAGGCCGGTCTCGAGAATCACGACATCCGGCGAGCAGCGGTGAAAATGCCACAGCGCGGCCAGCGTGCCGACCTCGAAGAAACTCAAACTGATGTCGCCGCGCCGCCGCTCGATGACCTCAAACGCCTCGCACAGCGCCGCGTCGCCGGCGCATTCGCCGCCGACGCGGATGCGCTCGTTGTAGCGGTGGATGTGCGGCGAGGTGTAACTCGCGGTCGTGCAGCCGTGCTCGCGCAGGATGGATTCAAGCAGCGCCACCGTCGAGCCTTTGCCGTTGGTGCCGGCCACCGTGACCACCGGCCACGCCGCCGGCAGCAGCCCGATGCGCAGCGCGACCTCGCGCACGCGCTCAAGCCCGAGTTCAATCTCCGCCGGGTGGGCGCGCTTGTGCCGCCTGAGCCAGCACCGCAGGTCGTCCGCGGCGGCGGCGCGGCTGGTGGCCGTCCCGCTCACCGCTCACTCGCGCAGGCGCGCGCAAGACCGCCTGATTTCGGATGTCGTTTTCATGCAAAACCGGATAAAACCCGGTATTCTATCAAACCGCGACCGCATCCTGTCCTCACGCAAACCGATGACTTTCCGCGCAACATGAGATTTCTGGCCGCCGCCGTCACGCCGGTCGCCTGGGCCGACCTGGCGCGCGGCGTGCGCGCCGCCGCCGCGCGCGACGGCGTCGCCGAATTCGAGCGCGCATTGGGCGCCTACTTCGGCGGCGCGCGCGCCTTCACCTTCGGCTCGCTGATGCGCTCGGTCAAGGCATGCATGATGGCGGTGCGCGAAACTTCGACGCGCCGCCGGGTCGTGCTGTCGCGCTATTCCTGCCCCAGTTTCGCGCACGGCATCCTCGCCGCCGGCCTTGAGATTGAGTATTGCGACACCGACCCGCGCACGCTCGCCTTTGACATGGACTGCTTCCGGCGCATCGACCTGTCGCGGGCGTGCGCGGTGGTCTGCGCCAACCTGTTCGGCCTCGCCTACCCGGTGCGCGACATCGCCGCCGCGTGCAGGGCCGGCGGCGCGGCGCTGGTTGAGGGAGTGGACTACGGCATCGGCACCGAATCCGGCGGCGCGCGCCTCGGCACGCTGGGCGACTTTGCGATACTCAACTTCCAGGAAGGCAAGGCCCTGCCCATCGGCGGCGGCGCCGTCATCACCCGCCACGCCGATGCGATGGAGCGCGTGCTGGAAGGTTCGCGGCGGCGCCCGCGCGGGCGCCGGATGCTGATGCTGGCGGCGTTCAGAATCCTGACCAACCCGCACGCCTACGGCCTGTTCATCCGCGCCGCGCAAACCGGAAAAATAAACCTGCGGCGGCGCTTCTCGATGGAAGACACCATCCGCAAGACGCGCGCCGAATACGACTACGCGCCGGAAGGCGGTGCGCTTGATTCGGTCTCCGACTTTCAGGCCGGCGTCGGCGCGGCGCTGCTGGAGAAACTGGAGCGCCACATCGAGGCGCGGCGGCGCAACGCCGCCATTCTCGAGGAGGCGCTCGGCGGCGTGCGCGGCGTTGAACTGATTGAGCGCGACCCCGGCCTCGGCAAGACGCATTACATCCGCTACCCGTGCCTCGTCGCCGCCGCCAGGCGCGACGGCCTCATCGCGCACCTGCACCGGCGCCGCATCGAGGCCAGCTGGATGTATGTGGACCAGGGCATGAAGGTGGACGCCGCGCGCTTCCCCGGCGCACAACGCATCCGCGACTGCCTGGTGACGCTGCCGTGCCACCCGCATGTCACCGCCGGCGACGCGCGGCGCATCGCGCAAGCCACCGCCGAATTTCTCGCCTGAAAACGCCGCGCCGCCGGTTTATGCGGAGCGGGCGCGGGCGCCCGGCAATTACGCCTGCGGCGGCGGCGCCAGCAGCGACAGCATCGAGGCGATGCGCGCGCGCATCTCGGCGCGCGGCACTATCATGTCAATCGCGCCGTGTTCAAGCAGAAACTCGCTGCGCTGAAAGCCCTCCGGCAGCCGTTCGCGCACCGTCTGCTCGATGACGCGCGGGCCGGCGAAACCGATGAGCGCGCCCGGCTCGGCGACGACGATGTCGCCCAACATCGCCAGACTCGCCGAGACGCCGCCCATCGTCGGGTCGGTCAGCACCGACACGAACGGCAGGCGGCGGCGCGCCAACCTGGCCAGCGCCGCGCCGGTCTTCGACATCTGCAGCAGCGACACCAGCGCCTCCTGCATGCGCGCGCCGCCGCTCGCCGAGAAACACACCAGCGGAACGCCGTCGCCGATGCAGCGCTCGACGCCCAACTTGAAACGCTCGCCGACGACCGAACCCATCGAGCCGCCGATGAAGCCGAATTCAAACGCCGCCGCCACCAGCGCGCGCCCCTCAAGCGCGCCCTTGACGACGACCAGCGCCTCGCTCTCGCCGGTGTGTTTGCGCGCGTCGGCGAGGCGGTCACGGTAACGCCGGCTGTCCCTGAATTTCAGGAAGTCGGCGGACTCCAGATTGCCGCCGATTTCCTCGCGCCCGCCGCCGTCCAGAAACAGGTCGAGGCGGCGGCGCGCCGACAGCCGCAGGTGGTGGCCGCAGCGCGGGCAGACATCCAGGCTTTCCTCCAGTTCCGGACGGTAGAGGACGGCGGCGCACGCCGGGCACTTGTGCCACAGCCCTTCCGGTATTTTGCGGCTGCCGCCGCCGGAGGCGCGTATCCGCGACGGCAGGAGTTTCTCGTACCAGCCCATCACGCTGCCTCGCCCGCGGGCGCCGCCGCGTCCATCGCGCGACGCAGTTCGGCGACGAACCGCGACGCCGCAGCAAGCCGCGCCGGCGCGTCGGCGGCATCGACGCGGTAGGGGGACACCAGAGGCGGACGCAGCGCCCGCGCATCGGCAAGCCGCATGCCGGGATGCAGCCCCTGCCGCGCGGCAAGGCGGCAAACCGAATCCACCAGATCGGCACCATGATAGGCGCTTGTCAGGACCAGCGGCGCGTCCAGCGGCAAATCGGACAGCAATTCAGATGCGCCGGCTGCCGCGCGGCGCACCCCTTCGGCCGCCAGATGCGGAAACCAGG
>RKSI01000186.1 GCA_007570905.1 Gammaproteobacteria bacterium | reverse complement strand
CCGCCGCCGCGCCCCTTGCGCCTCTTCTTGCTGTCCCGCAATGTCACGCCCGCCTCCCTGAACTTCGTCAAGTCCTCGCTCTTCTTCTCAACGGCGCAGCCCCAGTCCAGTTCTTCGTCCTGGTTGTAGCGCTTGCCGAGTAGGTGGGCGATTTGCGCGCGGCCCAGTTCAACGCCGAGATAAAAAGCGTGCCCGCCGTCGTCGGCGACGCCCAGTTCCGGATAAAACTCAAAAGGGTCGGCGGCGGTCTTGTGCAAGTCCCGATTATATACATGGATGCCGCGCTCGCTCACCTGTATCCGGAATCCCGCGTCGGCAACGCCCGCCGCAAACGCCGCAATCTCGTCGTCGTCGTAGGGAAAGGGCTTGCGCTCGTGCAGCATCATCAGTTGGTTGCCGAAGCCGGTCGGCGGCGCGCTGTCCTCGCGCGCGGCAAACATCATGCGCCGCGCCGCGTCAATCTCGCGTATCGCCTTGCGGCAGTGCTCGCTGACCTGCGTCGTCAGTATGTGGCCGATATGCAGTTCCGACGCCACCCCGATCAGCAGCGCGTTGACGCCGGCGCTGTCGGCGTGCGTCAGTTCGCTCAGGTTGCCGATGCCCATCATCATCTCGGCGCCGGGGTAGTCGCGCCGCGTGCGGTGGTAGCGCTCCAGCGAGTCGCTGAAACCGCAGTGTATCGGCTCAAGTATCGGGTCGGCGATAAAACGCCTGCCTTTGGCGGCCAGCGCGTCCATGCATTGATAAAGCGTTTCCAGTTGCCGCGGCGTGTCGGGTATCAGTATCGGCGTCGCGTCGGTCTCGTCGGCCACCCACAGCGTCTCGCGCTTCAGGCTCAGCAGATAATCGGCGCCGCTTTGCGCCGCGTCCAGCAGTTGCGCGCCGTCCAGCGAATCAACGCTGACCTCAAAGCCGTCCTCTTTCAGCAGCGCGATGGTGTCTTTCAGGTGCGGAAACGGCGTGTCCGGCAAAAACCCCAAATCCACCACATCGGCGCCGTCGGCGCGCTGCACGCGCGCCTGCTCGACGATGGCCTCGGGCGCGAGGTCGGGCGCGTCCACAATCTCGCCGAAAATGCGGATGTCATAACGGCTTAAATCGCGCTTGCGCCGCTGCGCGCCGAAGAACGCCGGCAAGTCCTTCAGGTCGTCCGGCCCGCGTTCAAACGGAACGCCGAAGCGCGTCGCCAGCGCGTCGAGGTCGCCGCGAAACCGCCCCGGCAGCACGATGCGGTCGGCGCCGCAGGTGTCGGTCAGGCGGCGCTCAATAACCGCCGCCGTCATCAGCGCCGCGACATTCAGCCCCAAATCCTGCACGGTATAAGTGAATGCGCCGGACTGCATCTGTTCCAGCACCTTCAGCAAACTCGGGCGCGCCAGTTTGCCGGTCAGAAACAGGATGTGTTCGGTGTGGTCGGATGCGTCGGGCATGATGTCGGGCACGGGTCGGATGGGTCTGCCGCGGGCCGGGCGGCGGGCGCGGCGGGCGCTTACATTATAATAGACTCCCATGGACGCCGCCCGCAAAACGCCCGACCAGGTGACGCAGCGCCTGGACGAACTCTACCGCCGCCTGCAAGACGCCGCCGCCAGCCAGGCCGGCTACCCGTGCAACCAGTTGTTCGACTACTCGGAGTTGTACCGCTTTCTCGGCCTGTCCATCAACAATGTCGGCGACCCGTTCCACAACAGCAACTTCTGGGTCAACACGCACGAGTTCGAGCGCGAGGTCGTCAACGGCTTCGCCTTCCTGATGGGCATGGAGCCGGAGCGCTGCTGGGGCTATGTCACGCACGGCGGCACCGAGGGCAACATGTACGGCCTTTATCTGGCGCGCGAACTGTACCCGGACGGCCTCGTGTATTTCTCCGAAGACACGCATTACAGCGTGCTCAAGACCATGCACATCCTGAACACGCGCAGCATCATGATCAAGAGCCGCGAAAGCGGCGAGATAGACTACGACGACCTCCGCGAGACGGTGCGCATACACCGCGATGTTCCGGGCATCGTGCTCGCCAACATCGGCACGACGATGAAGGGCGCGGTGGACGATGTGCCCCGCATCCGCGGCATTTTCCGCGACCTGGCGATGACCGACTATTACATCCACGCCGACGCCGCGCTCAGCGGCATGATATTGCCGTTCGTAGAGGAGCCGCAGCCGCACCGCTTTGAAGACGGCTACCACAGCATCGCCGTCAGCGGCCACAAGATGATAGGCGCGCCGCTGCCGTGCGGCATTGTGCTGGCGAAGCGCGACTCGGTCGCGCGCATCGCGCGCGCCATTGAGTATGTCGGCGTTCTCGACACCACGCTTTCGGGTTCGCGCAATGCGTTCACGCCTTTGATATTATGGTACGCGCTGAAACGCAGCGGCCTGTCCGGTTTCCGCAAGGCGGTCGCCGCCGCGCTGGCGGTCGCCGACTATGCGGTGGCGCGTTTCAACGACAACGGAATACCGGCGTGGCGCCACAAGAACTCGCTGACGGTGGTGTTTCCGAAGCCGCCGCACAGCGTGACGGAAAAGTGGCAGATTGCGGTTTACCGCGACATCGCGCACATTATCACGATGCCGCATGTCACCCGCGCCACGGTGGACGCGATAGTCGCCGACTGCGCGGCGGCGCTGCAACAGGGGGATTGTTCATGAAAAGAATTGTCATCGTCGTCGAGGAGAGCACCGGCGTCATCGCCAGAATCAGCCGCGTGCTGGCCGACAACGACATCAACATCGAAACCCTCGACGCCGACAGCCACGGCGCCCACGGCCTGATTGTGCTCAGCACCGACCAGTCCGACGAGGCGCTGCGCGTGCTGCGGCGCGAGTCGTTCAAGGCGGTCATAGACGACGCGCTGATTATCCAGTTGCGCGACGAGCCGGGCGCGCTCGCCAGGGTGGCCGAGCGGCTCAGCAACGCCGGCATCCGCATACGCAGCATCCACATACTCAGCCGCCGCGGCAACTACTCGACGGTGGCGCTGTCGGTGGACGACCGCGCCAAGGCGCGCGAACTGATAACCGAAAACATCATCGCCTGAGGCGCCGGCGCATGGAAATCAACCCGATTAAACACAGCCTTCGTGACCTGGTCGAGCGCACCCGGGCGCTGAGGGGGTATCTTTGACTACGATAACAAGCGCGCCCGTTACGAGGAAATCATCCGCCAACTGGAAGACCCGGATGTGTGGCGGGACGCCGGGCGCGCGCAGCAACTGGGCCGCGAGCGCGTCGCGCTGGAGCGCGTCATACGCGGCATCGACTCGCTTGAAAAACGCCTCGCCGACAGCGGCGAACTGCTGGCGCTGGCCGAAGAGGAACAAGACGCCGGCGCCGCCGCGCTGATAGAGGACGACCTCGGCAAACTGGCCGGCGAAGTCGCCGACATGGAATTCCGGCGCATGTTCGCCGGCGACAGCGACCTGAACAACGCCTTTCTCGACATCACCGCCGGTTCGGGCGGCACCGAGGCGCAGGACTGGGCCGAGATGCTGCTGCGGATGTATCTGCGCTGGGCCGAATCGCGGGCGTTCGCCGCCGAGGTCATTGAGGCGTCGCCCGGAGAGGTCGCCGGCATCAAGAGCGCCACCGTCAATGTGCGCGGCGACTACGCCTACGGCTGGCTGCGAACCGAGACCGGCGTGCACCGCCTGGTCAGGAAGTCGCCGTTTGATTCCGGCAACCGCCGCCACACCTCGTTTGCGGCGGTGTTTGTGTCGCCTGAGGTCAGCGACGAGATTGAGATTGAGATCAACCCCGCCGACCTGCGCGTGGACGTCTATCGCGCCAGCGGCGCCGGCGGCCAGCATGTGAACAAGACCGAATCGGCGGTGCGCATCACCCACCTGCCGACGAACATCGTGGTGCAGTGCCAGAACGACCGCTCGCAGCACAAGAACCGCGACATGGCGATGAAGCAGTTGAAGGCCAGGTTGTATGAACTCGAGATGCGCAAGAAGCGCGGCGAACAGCAGTCCATTGAAGAGGCCAAGGCCGACATCGCCTGGGGCAGCCAGATACGCTCATATGTGCTCGACCAGTCGCGCATCAAGGACCTGCGAACCGGCCACGAAAGCGGCAACACGCAGGCGGTGCTGGACGGCGACATCACGCCGTTCATCGAGAAGAGTTTGAAGCAGGGGGTTTGAGTGGGCGGCGGCGGCAGATTGATGCGGACGGTTTGGACGGGCGCCGGCGCCGGCGGCCTGACGCGGGGGTTTGAATGAGCGGCGACACCGACAAATTGTCCGCCGAGCGGCGCCGCAAACTGCAGGCGTTGCGCGCCGAAGGCGGCGCCTATCCGAACGACTTCCGCCGCGACGCCGTCGCCGCCGACCTGCACCGCGACTGCGCCGCGCTCGACCGCGACGCGCTGGAGGCCGCGCAAACCAGCGTGCGCGTCGCCGGGCGTCTTGTCGGCAAGCGCGTGATGGGCAAGACCAGTTTCGCGGTGCTGCGCGACATGAGCGGCGACATTCAGTTGATGCTGAGCGCCGCCGCCGCCGGCGAAGACGATTACCGGCGTTTCAAGACGCTGGATGCCGGCGACATCGTCGGCGCCGAAGGTTTGGTCACGCGCACCAAAACCGGCGAGTTGAGCGTGCGCGTCAAGCGTCTGCGTCTGCTGGTGAAGTCGCTGCACCCGCTGCCGGAGAAGTTTCACGGCCTCGCCGACATAGAGACGCGCCACCGCAAACGCTATCTTGACCTGATTGCCGGCGGCGGCGCGCGCGAGATTTTCCGCAAGCGCTCGCGCATCGTCGCCGTCATCCGCGACGACCTGAACCGGCGCGGCTTTCTCGAGGTGGAGACGCCGATGATGCAGCCGCTGCCCGGCGGCGCCGCGGCGCGCCCGTTCGTCACGCGCCACCATGCGCTGGACATGCCGCTGTATCTGCGCGTCGCGCCGGAGTTGTATCTGAAACGGCTGGTCGTCGGCGGCCTGGAGAAGGTGTACGAGATTAACCGCAACTTCCGCAACGAGGGCGTCTCGGCGCGCCACAACCCGGAATTCACGATGCTGGAGTTCTACCAGGCATATACCGACTA
Organism: Gammaproteobacteria bacterium; assembly: GCA_007570905.1. Lineage (GTDB taxonomy): Bacteria > Pseudomonadota > Gammaproteobacteria > Poriferisulfidales > Oxydemutatoraceae > Oxydemutator. The sequence continues at coordinate 12,731 of RKSI01000186.1, read as the reverse complement.
CCGCGACCTGATGCAACTGACCGGCGAACTGCTGCGCCGCGTCTGCGACGAGGTTTGCGGCGGGCCGGTGGTTGAGTTTGACGGCAGGCGTATTGATTTCTCCGGCCCGTTTGATGAACTGCGCTTTGACGACGCCATCCTGCGCCACAACCCGGCGCTCAACGCCGCCGCGCTGCAAGATACGAAGCGGCTTGTGCAGGCGCTGGCCGATGCGGGTGTTGATGTTGGCGGCGGCGCTGACGCCGCCAGTGCCGGCGCCGGCATTGCCAAACTGAAACTGGAATTGTTTGAGAAAACCGTAGAGCCGCGCCTGGAGCAGCCGACTTTTATCACCGCGTTTCCGACCGAGGTGTCGCCGCTGGCGCGGCGCAGCGATGACGACCCGGAAGTGGCCGACCGTTTTGAGTTGTTCATCGCCGGCCTTGAAATTGCGAACGGCTTCTCGGAACTGAACGACGCCGACGACCAGCGCCAACGCTTCCGCGAACAGGCGCGCGACCGCGCCGGCGGCGACGACGAGGCCATGTATTACGACGCCGACTACATTGAGGCGCTTGAATACGGCCTGCCGCCGACCGCAGGCGAAGGCGTCGGCATTGACCGGCTGGTGATGCTGCTGACCGGCGCGCCCTCCATACGCGATGTCATCCTGTTCCCGCAAATGAGACGCCTCCCCGGCACCGGCAAGTCCGGCGCGCAAGACATGCCCGGCAAGTCCGGCACGCCCGGCACATCCGCCACACAAGACACGTCCGGCACACCCGCCACGCCCGAACAGGAATAGGGCGTGCTACCATAGCGGCGGGACATTCACGATGGATTTACTGATGACACTGCTGGCGGTTGCCGCCGCAGCGCTGGCGGCGGGCTGCGTGCTGCTGTTTTGGCGCATGACCGAGGAAAAGGCGCGCGCCGACAAGGCCGCCGCCGCCGAAACCGCGCTGGCGGGCGCCGCCGCCGGGCGCGAGGCGCACATCGGCGAACTCGAGGCGAAGTTGAAAAAGGCGGAGGAGAACAGGCGCGAGCAAGTCGCCGCCATCGCCCGGCTCGAGGCACAGGCACAAGGCCAGGCCGAGCGTTTCAGGGAGCAGGGCGACTTTGAAAAGCGCATGAGAGAAACGGTGCAGATGCTGACGCAGGATGCGTTCCAGCGCCACAGCGACCGCTTCCGCGAAACCAACCGCGAGGAGATGGGGCATTTGCTGAACCCGCTGAAGAAGGACATCCGCGACTTCAAGGACTCGTTTGACACGCTGAAAACCGAGACCACGCGCGAGCGCCAGAACCTGCTGACCCAGTTTAACGCGATGAACGACGCGGCGCTGAAAATATCCAAACAGGCGAACGACCTGACGCATGCGCTGAAAGGCGAGAAGCAGAAGCAGGGTGCGTGGGGCGAGAGCGTGCTCGAGACCATACTGGACAACTCGGGCCTGCGCGAGGGCCATGAATACGACCGCCAGCCGTCCGTCACCGGCGGCGACGGCGAGCGCCTGCGCCCCGATGTCATCGTGCGGATGCCGGCGTCGGACGAGCGCGTCATCATTGACTCCAAGGTGTCGCTGACGGACTTCATAGAGTATGTCAACGCCGGCGACGAGCAGGCGCGCGAACAGGCGCTGCAACGCCACTTGCAGGCGGTGCGCCGCCACATCAGCGGCCTCGGCGACAAGCGCTACCCCGCCGCCGTCGGCACCAACCTTGACTTCGTAATCATGTTTATGCCGATAGAGGCGTCGTTCGCCGTGGTGATGGAGAAAGACATGGAGATTACCGGTTACGCGATGAAAAACCGCGTCATCCTGGCGACGCCGACAACGCTGCTGCTGGCGCTGCGCACCATCGCCAACCTGTGGCGCGTGGAGCGGCGCAATGTCAACGCCGAAAAAATCGCGCACCGCGGCGGCGAGTTGTATGACAAGGTGATGCTGTTTCTTGAATCGTTCGCAAAGGTCGGCGAGCGCCTCGGCACCGCCCGCGACGCCTACGACCAGGCCGCCAACCGGCTGAAAGACGGCAGGGGCAGTGTCATCCGCCAGACCGAGATGCTGCGCGACCTCGGCGTCCACCCGTCCAAATCCGCCCCCGAAGAATGGCGCGGCACCGCCCCGCGCCTGCCCGACGACACCGCGCCGTCCTGAGTGGCGTCAGTTGGCGCGTCCGACGTGCCCGGTGCGCGTGTCAAGCCACGGAATCAGTTCGCCGACGCTGTTAAGCACGCCGTCGGCGTCCCATTGCGTGATGTCCTCTTCCGCCGGGCGGTAGCCCCAGGCCGCCGCCAGCACCGGCATCTTTGCGGCGCGCGCCGCCTCGATGTCGCGCAGGTCGTCGCCGACATACACGCAGTCGCGCGTTGCCAGGCCGAGTTCGCGCGCGGCGAACAGCAGCGGTTCCGGCGACGGTTTCTTCTGGCTTGTCGTGTCGCCGTACACCAGGCAGTCCGCCGTATCCAGAATACCGAGATAGCGCAGCAGCGGCTCGGCGAGATGGCGGTTTTTGTTGGTGACGACGCCCCAGAGCACGCCGCCGGCGCGCAGCGTTTGCAGCGTTTGCGCGACCGCCGGAAACAGGCGCGTGCGGTCGTGAAGATGCGCGGCGTAAATGACCAGGAAGCGCGACACCAGTCGCTCGAATTCGTCGTCGGCGATTGAATTGCCGAAGCCCGCCCGCACCATCGCTTGCGCGCCGCGCGAAGCCTGGCGGCGCAGCTCCGCCGCCGGTTTTCCGGGGCGCCGTTCCTCTTGCAGCAGGCGGTTGACCGCGGCGGCGAGGTCGTCGGCGGTGTCGGCCAGCGTGCCGTCAAGGTCGAACAGCACCGCGCGCGTCATCTCTCCTTGCGGCAATGCACCAGGTAATTGACGCCGACATCGGAGACCAGCGACGGCGTGTTGGTCAGCGGGTTGTAGCGCATTCCGGAGAGGTCGCGCACGGCGAGTCCGGCGCTGCGCGCGAATTCCTCCAGTTCCGACGGGCGCAGCAGTTTGTGGTAGTCGTGCGTGCCTTTCGGCAGCAGGCCGAGCACATATTCGGCGCCGACGACGGCCAGCAGCCACGCCTTCGGGGTGCGGTTGATGGTCGAGAAAAACACATCGCCGCCGGGTTTTGCCAGTTGCGCGCAGGCGCGCACCAGCGCCGCCGGGTCGGGAACATGTTCCAGCAGCTCCATGCAGGTTACGCTGTCGTACTGGCCGGGTTGTTCGTCCGCCAGTTGGCCGGTGTCGGTGCACAGATAGGTGATGTCGAGTTGCGATTCGCGCGCGTGCAGTTGCGCGACTTCAATGGCGGTGCGGCCCGGGTCAATGCCGGTGACGGCGGCGCCGCGTTTCGCCATCGCCTCGCTCAGCAGGCCGCCGCCGCAACCGGCGTCGAGCACGCGCCGCCCGCTGAGCGGCGCGCGTTCGTCGATGTAGTCGAGGCGCAGCGGGTTGATGATGTGCAGCGGCTTGAATTCGCCGCCGGCGTCCCACCAGCGCGACGCGCTTGCCTCAAATTTGCCGAGTTCGGCGGGGTCGATATTGGGGTTCATTGTGCCTTCATTGTGTGTTCATTGCATGTTTATTGCGCGGGCTGGCGCACTCTGCGCGCAGGGCGCCGCTTTTTGCCGGGATTGCGGGAGTCGATGTCGGTGTTCATGCTCATTGTGCTTTCATTGCGCCGGCTGGCGCGTCCGCGCCGCGGCGACGGCGATTTTGCGCCGCCACACGGCGCTTTTCTTCAGCAGCGCCTGTTCGTCTATTGTAGTCAGAACGCGGTCGCGCAGCACGCGCTGGCCGGCAATCCACACATCGCTGACCTCGCTGCGGCTGGCCGAATAGACCAGGTGGCCGACGGCGTCGTACACCGGCACGGCCTCGATGCCGTCGCACCGGACCGCCGCAAAGTCCGCCGCCTTGCCTTTCTCTATGGAGCCGACAACCTCGCCGAGGCCGAGCGCGGTTGCGCCGTTGATGGTGGCCATTTCAAGCGCGGTGAAAGGATTGAAAATGTTGTCGCTGTCGCCGGTGTCGCTGTTGCCGGAGCCGCCGCCATTGTTATTGGCGTTGTTGCCGGCGCTTTTGCCGCTGCCGACAACGCCGTTGCCAACGCCGCCGCCGATGCCGCCGGCAACGCCGGCCAGCAGCGCGGCGGTTCGCATCTCGCCAAGGATATCAAGGTCGTCGTTGCTGGCCGCGCCGTCGGTGCCGAGCGCGACATTGACGCCGTGTTTCAGCAGCGCTTGCACCGGGCAGACGCCGGACGCCAGTTTCATGTTTGATTCGGGGCAGTGCAGAACCTGCGCGTTGCGCTCGGCAAGCAGCGCGATTTCCTCTTCCGTCAGTTGCGTCAGATGGACGGCGCGCAGCGCCGGCGTGACCAGCCCGAGTTGGTCGAGCCGCGCCATCGGGCGCACGCCGAATTCGGCGATGCTGTCGGCAATCTCGCCGGCGGTCTCGTGCAGGTGGATGTGCACCGGCAGGTTGAGTTCGTCGCTGTAGGTGCGGATGCGCATCAGCGTCTTGTCCGACACCGTGTAGGGCGCGTGCGGCGCGAACATGAAGTGGACGCGACCGTCGTCCTTGTACTGGTCGCGCACCTCAAGCCCCTTGCCGATGTATTCGTCGGCGTCGGCGGCGTAGGCGGTTGCGAACTCGAGCACCGTCAGGCCGCAGCAGATGCGGATGCGCGCGTGGCAGGCGACATCTATGATGTCTTCCGGGAAGTAATACATGTCGTTGAAGCAGGTGGCGCCGCCGCGTATCATCTCGGCGATGGCGAGTTCGGCGCCGTCGCGCACGAACTGCGGCGTCAGGAAGTCGCGCTCCAGCGGGAAGATGCATTCGTGCAGCCAGCGCTGCATCGGCAGCCCGCCGCCGACGCCCTTGAACAGACTCATCGGCGAGTGGGTGTGGGCGTTGATCAGGCCGGGCAGCAGAATGTGGTGCGCGAGGTGCACCTGCTCTTCGGCGCGGAATTTCTCCAGCGCCTGCAGGCGCGGCATCACGCCGACGATGTGGCCCTTGTCCACCGCCACGGCGCCGTCGTGCAGCACCTCGCCGCGCGGCCTCACCGGCACGATATGCAGCGCGCTAATCAGGGTTTCTATGTTACGCATCCCGCAGCGCACTATACCAGCATTGGCGGGTTTCCATATGATGGCGCGGCGGGTTGGTAGAATTGGCCGATGAACTGGCTGATGAAAGGCCGGGCAAAAGGTTGCCTGGTTTTGCTGTGCTGGCTGGCGGCGGCGGGCGGGGCGGGCGCCGCGCCGGTTTCGCTCGACTACACCGTCGTCGGCGCTTTCCCGCACCGCGTGCGCGCCTTCACGCAGGGCCTGGTTGTGCACGACGGCGCGCTGGTGGAAAGCAGCGGGCGTTACCGGCAATCGTCGGTGGCGATACTCGACCTTGAAAGCGGCGAGGTGCGGCGGGAGCGCGCGCTGGCCGACAACCTGTTCGGCGAGGGGCTGGCGCTGGCCGGCGACCGGCTGTATCAATTGACCTGGCGCGCCGGGAAGGCGCTGCTTTACGACGCCGCTACGCTGGAACCCGCGGGCACGATGTCGTACAGCGGCGAGGGCTGGGGGCTGACGCACGACGGACGCCATCTGATTATGAGCGACGGCTCGGCGGAATTGAGTTTCCGCGACCCCGCCGATTTCAGCGAGGTGCGGCGCGTAACGGTGACCGACGGCGCCCGCCCGGTCAAACGCCTGAACGAACTGGAATGGGTTGAAGGCCGCGTGTACGCCAATGTGTACCTGACCAGCCGCGTCGTCGTCATCAACCCGCAAGACGGCGTCGTGCAGGCCGAACTGGACTTGACACCGCTGTTCCGCAAGGCGCGCGACCAGGTGCAGGCCGGCGTCGCCAACGGCATCGCCTGGGACAGCAAGGCACGCCGCCTGTTCATCACCGGCAAAAACTGGCCGGCAATCTACGAGATAAAAGTGCGCCAATAGAGGCCGCGCCGCAGGCGCGGCCTCCGGTTGGCGGGGCGGGTTATTTCAGGAGGATGATGTATATTGTGGAAAACACAAGAACCATGCCAAGAATAACAAGGCCGCCTTTTATTGTTAATTCCATGTTCCCCAACTTGCCATTCGTGCGTATGAACTTCAAATCTATCTCGTGAAAACGACTACGCATCTCGCTTTTCGTCTCCGTGAGTTTGTCGTTCATCTTGCTCTCCATGCCCATCAGCCTGAGCTCCATCCTGTGAAGCCCGGCCTCTATGTCCCGTCTGTTTTCATTGTCCATTTTAATCTCCATCAAACAGGTTTATCGGAAACCCGTTTATAAACCCTTTGGTCGGAAAAGCATAAGAAAATCCGACGAACGGTAGCATTTGTCCGACGAACGGCAGACGCGATTCACTATCCCTATCCCAAACCAGCCGCCGGTTGATGGGGTTGAACTGCCCCGTAGCGCCACTTCCGCCCTCCAAAAACCATCATTTTCACCCCCATCTCGGCCCCCTTTCATGGTAGAATACGACCTATCCCGGCAGCCCTTTTCCCGCCGGGGTTTTTGCTGGATTTTTTGCCCCAAAACCTCTTCCAAACGACACCGTTGAATGACTGACACCGACTCCTGCGCGAAGGAAATTCTGCCCGTTAATCTTGAAGACGAGATGCGCAAGTCCTATCTGGACTATGCGATGAGCGTCATCATCGGGCGCGCGCTGCCGGATGTGTGCGATGGCCTCAAGCCGGTGCACCGGCGCGTGTTGTACGCGATGCGCGAACTCGGCAACGACTGGAACAAGCCCTACAAGAAGTCCGCGCGCATCGTCGGCGATGTCATCGGCAAATACCACCCGCACGGCGATGTCGCGGTGTATGACACCATCGTCCGCATGGCGCAGCCGTTTTCGCTGCGTTACATGCTGGTGGACGGGCAGGGCAACTTCGGCTCGGTGGACGGCGACGCGCCGGCGGCCATGCGCTACACCGAAGTGCGGATGGCGAAGATCGCCCACGAACTGCTCGCCGACCTCGACAAGGAAACGGTGGACTTCGTCCCCAACTACGACAACTCCGAAAAAGAACCGCTGGTGTTGCCGACGCGCGTGCCGAACCTGCTGGTCAACGGCTCCGCCGGCATCGCCGTCGGCATGGCGACCAATATCCCGCCGCACAACCTGGCCGAAGTGGTCGGCGCCGCGCTCGCGCTGATTGACGACCCGGAAATCAGCGTGGACGGCCTCATCAAGCACCTGCCGGGGCCGGACTTCCCGACCGCCGCCATCATCAAGGGGCGCCACGGCATCGTCCAGGCCTACCGCACCGGGCGCGGGCGCGTCGTGGTGCGCGCGCGCTGCCGCATCGACCGCAACGACAAGGCCGACCGCGAGACCATCGTCGTGACCGAACTGCCGTACATGGTCAACAAGGCGCGCCTGCTCGAGAAAATCGCCGAACTGGTCAAGGAAAAGCGCGTCGAGGGCATCGCCGCGCTGCGCGACGAGTCCGACAAGGACGGCATGCGCGTCGTCATTGAACTCAAGCGCGGCGAGGCCGGCGACATCGTGCTCAACAACCTCTACCGCCACACTCCGATGCAGTCCGCTTTCGGCGTCAACATGGTCGCGCTCGACAACGGCCAGCCGAAACTGCTCAACCTGAAAGAGGTGCTCGAGGCGTTCATCCGCCACCGCCGCGAGGTCGTCACGCGGCGCACGGTGTTTGACTTGCGCAAGGCGCGCGAGAAGGCGCATCTGCTCGAGGGGCAGGCGGTTGCGCTGGCCAACATCGACGAGGTCATCGCGCTGATCAAGGCGTCGAAGACGCCGGCGGAGGCCAAGGCCGCGCTGATGAAGCGCGTCTGGAAGCCCGGCGTCGTCACGCGCATGCTCGAGCGCACCGACACCGGCGCGTCGCGCCCCGAGAGCCTGCCCGACGCCTTCGGCCTGATGAAAGAGGGTTACCGCCTGTCCGGCAAGCAGGCGCAGGCGATACTTGATTTGCGCTTGCACCGCCTGACCGCGCTTGAACAGGACAAAATCGTCTCCGACTATGAAAGCGTCATCAAGACCATCTACAGCCTGATTGAGATTCTGTCCGAGCCGGACCGCCTGATGCAGGTCATCCGCGATGAACTGGCAGAGGTGCGCGACGCCTACGCCGACGAACGCCGCACCGAGATTTCCGACGAGGCGGTGGAGATGACCGACGAGGATTTCATCAGCGAGGAGGAAGTCGTCATCACGATTTCCCACGCCGGCTACGCCAAGTCGCAAAGCCCGGACGAATACCGCTTGCAGCGGCGCGGCGGCAAGGGCAAGGCCGCCACCTCGGTGCGCGAGGAAGACTTTGTGGACACGCTGTTCATCGCCAACACCCACGACACGCTGCTGTGCTTTTCCAGCGCCGGCAAGATCTACTGGCTGAAGGTGTACCGCCTGCCTCGCGCCGGGCGCGCCGCGCGCGGCAGGCCGCTGGTCAATTTGCTGCCGCTGGAAGAGGGCGAGCGCATCACCACGGTGCTGCCGGTGCGCGAGTTCTCGCCGCACCTGCATGTGTTGATGGCGACCAGCGCCGGCACCGTCAAGCGCACATCGCTGGACAACTTCTCAAGGCCGCGCAGCAACGGCATCCGCGCCATCACGCTGCGCGACGGCGACCAGATGATTGGCGCGCAAATCACCGGCGGCGAACACGATGTGATGCTGTTCAGCGACTCCGGCCATTCGGTGCGCTTTCCCGAATCCGAACTGCGCTCCATGGGCCGCACCGCGCAGGGTGTGCGCGGCATCCGGCTGCGCGGATCCAACAGGGCCATCTCGCTGATTTGCCTGCCGCCGCCGCTGCAAGACGATTCGTGCATCCTGGTCGCCACCGAAAACGGCTACGGCAAGCGCACCGCCGCGACCGAATTCCCGCGCAAGAAACGCGGCGGCCTCGGCGTCATCGCCATCCGCACCGACGAGCGCAACGGCAAACTCGTCGGCGCGACGCTGGTCGGCGGCGGCGACGAAGTCATGCTGATTACCGACGGCGGCACGCTGGTGCGAACCGAAGTGGACCAGATTTCCCTGGTCGGACGCAACACCAAGGGCGTCCGCCTGATACGCCTGCAAAACGGCGAACAATTGTGCGAAATGGTGCGCGTGGATGTGAAGGCCGCCCCCCTTAATGGCAATGGCGGCAACGGCGGCGGTGGCGCCGCCGTTGCCGGCGCCGTTGACAGCGGCGGCGCAGGCAGTGCGGCCGCCGATGTTGATGTGGCAGCCGACGACGCCGACATCGACACCGCCGACGACGCCGCCGCCGGCAGCGGCGCCGACGACCCCGCCGACACCCCCGACGGCGACCAATAACCGCGCCAGCGCGCCCGCCCGCCACCATGTCCGCGGTCTATAACTACGCGCCGGGGCCGGCGATGTTGCCGCCCGCGGTGCTGGAGGAAGTGCGCCGCGACCTCGCCGAACCTCTTCCGGTGTCGGTGCTGGAGACGGGCCACCGCACCGACTGGTTTGATGAAATCGCCGCGCGTTCGCAGGCCAACCTGCGCCGCCTGCTTGATGTGCCCGACGATTACGCGGTGCTGTTCCTGCCGGGCGGCGCGCGCGCGCAATACGCCGCGGTGCCGCTTAACCTCGGCGCCGAAGACGCCGACTACTTCAACACCGGGCACTGGTCGGTCTGCGCGATGGACGAGGCGGCGCGCTACACCCGCGTCCATGCCGCCGCCGAAATCGCCGACCACGACGGCCTGCTGACGCTGCCGCCGCCGGCGCAATGGTCCAACTCGCGCCGCCCCGCCTACCGCCACTATGTCGGCAACGAAACGCTGACCGGCTTCGCGTTCGCCGCCGACCGCCACCTGGACGACGGCCTTCTCGTCGCCGACCTCACCTCCAACTTCCTGACCGCGCCGGTGGATGTCAGCCGCCACCGCGTCATCTACGCCGGCGCGCAGAAGAACGCCGGCATCGCCGGGCTTGCCATCGTGATTGTCGCGCGCGAGACCTTCGGCGCGGCGCGCGCCGAAACGCCGTCGCTTTACAATTATGAATTGCAGGACAAGATGGATTCGCGCTTCAACACGCCGCCGGTTTTTTCATGGTATGTCTGCGACCGCGTGCTTGAATGGACGCGGCGCGAGGGCGGCGTGCGCGAAATGCAGCGCCGCGCCGCCCAACGCGCGGCGGCACTTTATGACTGCATCGACGCCTCGGCCCTCTACGCCAACCCGGTGGCGCCGCAAAGCCGCTCCGCCACCAATGTTTTCTTCCGCCTGCGCCCGCCGCAACTGGAAAGCCGCTTCCTGCGCGAGGCCGGCGACCAGGGGCTGCTGGGGCTGCGCGGCCACCGCGCCACCGGCGGAATCCGCGCAAGCCTTTACAATGGGATGCCGCCGCAGGGCGCGGCGGTGCTGGCGGAATTCATGCGTGACTTCGAGAAAAGGGCGTAACAGGTGCCCGACGACAAACTTCAGGACCTGCGCGGCAGGATAGACGCGATCGACGCGCGCCTGCTGAAACTCATCAGCGAGCGCGCCGACTACGCCATCCGCATTGGCCGGCTTAAGCGCGAACTGGAGCCGGGGCATTCGTTCTACCGCCCGGCGCGCGAGAGCGTGCACCTGCGCGAACTCATCGCCGCCAACAAAGGCCCGCTGCAAGACGCCGAACTGACGGCGCTGTTCCGTGAAATCATCTCGGTGTGCCGCGCGCTGGAGCAGGAAATCAGCGTCGCCTACCTGGGGCCGCAGGGCACTTTCACGCACGAGGCCGCGTTCAAGCATTTTGGCCGCGCCATCGCAACGCACGACTTCCCGACGGTCGCCGAGGTGTTCCGCGCCGTTGAAAGCGGCAAGCCCGCCTACGGCGTCGTGCCGGTCGAGAATTCCAGCGAGGGCGTGGTGACGCACACGCTGGATTGCTTCATGGATTCGGCGCTGCAAATCGTCGGCGAGATTGAACTGCCCATCCGCCACTGCCTGCTGGGCGCCGGCGCCGGCCTCGACGGGCTGGCCAGCGTCTATTCGCACCAGCAGTCGTTCGCCCAGTGCCGGCGCTGGCTTGACGAAAACCTGCCGGGCTGCAACCAGGTCGCGGTGCACAGCAACGCGGCGGCGGCGCTGCGCGCGCACGACGAGCACGACGCCGCCGCCATCGCCGCCGCCGGCGCCGCCGCCGAATACGGCCTGAACATCCTGGCCGAGGGCATCGAGGACTATTCGTGCAACGCGACGCGCTTTCTGGTCATCGGCGGCCACGATGTGCCGCCGACCGGCGCCGACAAGACCAGCGTGCTGGTGTCGGCGCGCAACCGCCCGGGTTCGCTGGCCGCGCTGCTGCGGATACTCGCCGACCGCGGCGTCAGCCTGACGCGCATCGAGTCGCGCCCGGCGCGCATCGTCAACTGGGAATATGTGTTCTTCCTCGACATCGAGGGGCACTGCGGCGACGAGGTGCTGGGCCGGGCGCTGGCCGAACTCGAGGCCGGCGCCGGCCTCTACAAACTGCTGGGTTCCTACCCCTGCGCTTCGGCGTAGGTTTTGCGGCGCAGGTGGCGCAGCACCGCGAACACCCACGGCCACATCAGCGCGCTGCTGGCGACCGGCAGCAAACTGCTCCAGTCCATCTCCAGCGAGTAGCGCAGCCGCAGGCTGTTGATCCAGATGGCGATCATCGTGTAAATCAGCAGCAGCAGCGCGATGAAGAAAACCTGATGGTGCGGCGGGTAGAGGCGCAGGCGCTGGTAGAAATAGGTGGTGAGCCACGCAATCAGCGTGTAGAGCAGCGCGTGCTGCCCCAGCAATGAGCCTTCCAGCAGGTCGGTCAGAATGCCGACAAACCACGCGAACTTGATGTTCAGTTTCTCCGGCATCGCAAGGCACCAGTAGATGACCGCCAGCAGCACCCATTCCGGCCAGAATACATGCGCCCACTGCGGTATCGGCAGCGCGCTCAATATCATCGCCGCAAACACCGTCAGCGCCACCAGCCGGTAGCCGCCGTCCATTTTCCGCAGCGCCACGGCGTTATTCCCCGCCGGTCTCCGCCGCCGCTTTCGTCGCCGGCTCCGTTTGCGCCGCCTGCGCCTGCGCGGCGGCGTCTTCGGGCCAAATCAGCAGCATTTCGCGGCTGTGTATCAAATCGGCCAGCGGTTTGGCGTGGATGACGGCGAAGTCGTCGCCGACCTCGCTGTGGATGCTCAACACCTCGCCGACCGGGTAGTCGCCAGGGTAGCGGTTGTCCAGCCCCGATGTGTAGATGATGTCGCCGGCGCGGATGTCCGCCGTGGTCGGCACATATTCCAGTTTCAACTGGCGCGGGTTGCCGGTGCCGAGCACCAGCATCCGCAGCCGCGAGCGGTCAATCTGGCCGAGCAGCGCGTGGCCGGGGTTGGAAATCAGCGTCACATCGGCGGTCAGCGGCGTGACCGTCGAGACCTGGCCGATGACGCCCTTCACATCCAGCACCGGCTGGCCCGGATAGACGCCGTGGTTGCTGCCCTTGTCTATCACAATCTGCTGCTCAAACGGCGCCAGGTTGACGCCGACCAGTTTGGCGACGGCCACCTTGCGCCCGCGCGTGTCGGCGGGCGATTGCAGCAGTTTGCGAAGGTGGCGGTTCTCGTTCTTGAAGGTGACGAGTTTCTGCAGTTCGGAATTCAGTATCAGGTTGTTGTAGCGCAGCCGCTCAATCTCGAACAGCAGGTCGGTGCGCTCGCTGAAATAGCGGTGCGTCCAGTCGGCGGCGCGCGTCGGCAGGTTGGCGGCGGAATGCACCGCGTAACTGAA
>RKSI01000029.1 GCA_007570905.1 Gammaproteobacteria bacterium | reverse complement strand
GCGCGGGGCTGCGGGAAAAAACCGCGCCATAACAAACACTTGCAACGCAAGGGCTTGACTTTCAGGGCGCTGTCCCTATTATAAAGGCGGTTTGGCGGTTCCCGGCTCCGGGGCGCGCAAACACAATCCAACAAATCAACGAAACAAAACTTTGGAGGAATCCATGAAGATTCGACCCCTGCACGACCGGGTTGTCGTCAAACGCCTGGAAGAGGAACGAACCAGCCCGGGCGGCATTGTCATCCCGGACAGCGCCACCGAAAAACCCGTCAAAGGCGAGGTGATGGCGGTCGGCGATGGCCGAATCATGGACGACGGCGCGGTGCGCGCGGTCGGCGTCAAGGTCGGCGAGACGGTGCTGTTCGGCAAGTATTCCGGCACCGAAGTCAAACTGGACGGCGATGAACTGGTGGTGATGCGCGAAGACGACATCATGGCCGTCATCGAGTCCTGAGGGTTCACAACAAACAAGACACAGGAGACAACCATCAATGAGTGCGAAAGAAATCCGCTTTGCCGACGATTGCCGCCAGCGCATGACCGCCGGCGTCAACATCCTCGCCGACGCCGTCAAGGTGACGCTGGGGCCGAAGGGCAAGAATGTGGTGCTTGAGAAATCGTTCGGCGCGCCGACGGTCACCAAGGACGGCGTGTCGGTGGCCAAGGAGATTGAACTTAAAGAGAAGTTCGAGAACATGGGCGCGCAGATGCTGAAAGAAGTGGCGTCGCAGACTTCCGATGTCGCCGGCGACGGCACGACGACGGCGACGGTGCTGGCGCAGGGCATCATCCGCGAGGGCATGAAGGCGGTCGCGGCGGGCATGAACCCGATGGACCTGAAGCGCGGCATGGACAAGGCCATGGGCGCGTCGGTGGATGTGCTGAAGAATTTGTCCAGGCCGTGCTCCGACCGCAAGGCCATCGCCCAGGTCGGCAGCATTTCGGCCAATTCCGACCCGTCCATCGGCGAGATTATCGCCGACGCGATGGACAAGGTGGGCAAGGAGGGCGTCATCACCGTGGAGGAAGGCAACGCGCTGGAGAACGAACTGGATGTCGTGGAAGGCATGCAGTTTGACCGCGGCTATCTGTCGCCGTATTTCATCAACAACCAGGACAACATGTCGGCGGAACTGGAAGACCCGTTCATCCTGCTGCACGACAAGAAGGTGTCCAACATCCGCGATTTGCTGCCGGTGCTGGAGGCTGTCGCCAAGTCCGGCAAGCCGCTGCTGATGATCGCCGAGGATGTGGAAGGCGAGGCGCTGGCGACGCTGGTGGTGAACACGCTGCGCGGCATCGTCAAGGTGGCGGCGGTCAAGGCGCCGGGCTTCGGCGACCGGCGCAAGGCGATGCTGGAAGACATCGCGGTGCTGAGCGGCGGCAAGGTGATTTCGGAGGAAATCGGCCTGTCGCTGGAAAAATGCTCGCTGGCCGACCTCGGCCAGGCCAAGCGCGTGACGGTGTCCAAGGAGAACACGACCATCGTCGGCGGCGCCGGCACCAGCGACGACATCAAGGGCCGCGTCGAGCAGATTCGCGTGCAGATTGAGGAGGCGACTTCCGACTACGACAAGGAGAAACTGCAGGAGCGCATGGCCAAACTGGCCGGCGGCGTCGCCGTCATCAAGGTCGGCGCGGCGACCGAGGTGGAGATGAAGGAGAAGAAGGCGCGCGTTGAGGACGCGCTGCACGCGACCCGCGCCGCCGTTGAAGAGGGCGTGGTGCCCGGCGGCGGCACCGCGCTGGTGCGCGCCATTGAGGGCATCGCGTCGCTGAAGGGCGACAACCCCGACCAGGATGTGGGCATCAGCATCCTGCGCCGCGCGATGGAAGACCCGTTCCGCCAGATTGTCAGCAACGCCGGCGGCGAGGCGTCGGTGGTGCTGGACGCGGTGCGCGGCAAAGAGGCGTCCTACGGCCACAACGCCGCCAGCGGCAAATTCGGCAACATGATGGAGATGGGCATTATAGACCCGACCAAGGTCACGCGCAGCGCGCTGCAAAACGCCTGCTCCATCGCCAGTTTGATGGTCACGACCGACGCGATGGTGGCCGAACTGCCGAAGGAAGAACCGCCGATGCACAGCCACGGCGGCGACATGGGCGGCGGCATGGGCGGCATGGGCGGCATGATGTAAGCCGCCGCGCCGCGCCGGCTGTTGAAGCCCGGCCCGCCGTGATGTATCTTGAAAGCCCCGCAGTTGCGGGGCTTTCTTTTTTTGGGCGGCCTGCTCCGGCCTGCGGCCATTTGAGCGGATGGTTTTGGTGTAAAATACGGTGCGGTTGGCATCTCCGTGAGGCATGATGACGCTGAAAACGCAAATCCGCACGACTTCCGTTCCGGCAAGCACCGTCAGGCGGGCAAAATCTTTCAAGGCTTTCAAGGCGGAGGTTGACGCCTTTGTCTGGCGGGACGGGCAGGTCAGTTTGTTTTGCGGGGATTCGCTGGCGCACTACAAAACATGGGGGCAGCCGGATGTCATAGTGTCCGACGGCGGCTACGGCATTCTGGGGTTTGAAGGCGACACATTCGACCATTCGGGCTTGCCGGACTGGTATGAGCCGCATATCAGGGAATGGAGCCGGTACGCATCCGCCAAAACCACGCTTTGGTTCTGGAACTCTGAAATCGGCTGGGCCGCGGTGCATCCCGTCCTTGAAAAATTCGGCTGGCGGTATGTCAACTGCAATGTCTGGAACAAGGGCAAGGCGCACATTGCGGGCAATGTGAACACGGGCAAAATCAAGCGCTTTCCGGTCGTGACCGAGGTCTGCGCGCATTATGTGTTTGACGGAAAAATAAACAATCTGCCGCTGAGAGACTGGCTTGCCGGAGAATGGAAACGAACCGGCCTGCCGCTGCGCGAGGCAAACGAGGCTTGCGGCGTAAAAGACGCGGCGGTGCGGAAATATCTCGACCGGGGACATCTGTGGTATTTTCCGCCGCCAGAAATGTTTGAGAAAATGGCCAAATACGCGAACAAGCACGGCGGCAAGGCCGGCGCGCCTTATTTCAGCCGCGACGGGAAAAACCCGATGAGCGCGGCGGAGTGGGCCGGGATGCGCGCGGTCTTCAACTGCCCGCATGGTTACACAAATGTATGGGAGCGCGGCGCGTTGCGCGGCGGGGAAAGAATAAAGGCCCCGCGCAACGGTTCCAAAGCCGCGCACCTGAACCAGAAACCGCTGGATTTGATGAAACTGATTATCGAGGCAAGCAGCCACCCCGGAGGGGTGGTGTGGGAGCCGTTTGGCGGTTTGTTCAGCGCGTCACTGGCCGCCAGATTGACGCACCGAAAGGCGTTCGCCTGCGAAATTGATTCCGACTACTTCCGGCTCGGCGTGAACCGGTTCAGGGACACCGCGCTTCTCTAAATCGCAAGGCGGCGCCGGATGACATCCGCCATTGCGTCCTTGTCGCCGCTTGCCAGAATACCGAGCCACTCCCTGACCGTCAGCCCGTGAAGCGGCGTGCTTAACACGGATTGCTTGAACGCCTCCACTCCGGCGTGGGCGATGCGGTCAATTTTCGCGTAGTTTGTGTCCAGGCGGTATCTGTACTGCGCCATCAGGGCGTGCAACTTGCGCTGATATTGCAAAGTCGGGCGGTAGTCTTTTGCGGCCTTGCCCCAGGCATTGACAATCGCCTGCGCCTCGGCAAGTTTTTCCCTGTCTTGTTGAAACTTGTACCCACTGGTATTCGTTTGTTGCAGGTTTCCGGGTCTGCGGGCGGTGTCTTCCGGCTCTATTACCAGATAATCCGGCGGGTTGTGGTAGTGCCGGTCCCTGGCGCGCGCCAGAGCAAGCCCGGGAATAATCGCCATGTCAAGCAACAGGGGGCGCCCATAAACGATTTTTTCGGGCACCCATGCCAGCAATGCGAGATGGGTCTGGTTTTCCCTGAATTGTTTTTGGCTGTCCCTGAAACGACCGGTTATTTCGGTGGAAAAAGGATACCACGCCTTTTTGGCGATGTTGAATATGTCGAACAGCCGCCCGGGGAAATCCGCGAGATGCCCGCTTGCGGTGTCAATGATGGATTGGGTGTTGCTCAAGATTTGTCCCGGGCGGATGATTCTCGTCAAGGCCGGATTCAGCCCGCAAGCGCGGCAGGCGGCTTGATGCCGGAGAATACCTGATTTGGCGTTTTCATGCCAGGACTCCGCCACCCCAGCCACCGCAACAGGACATTTCTGCTTTGGTTTGACAGGACATTGATGTTTTGTGTTTCAATGGCAGGCATGTTTGAACTCTGCCGGTTGCCGCCGGCGCGCGCGAAGGGCGGGACATGAAAGTCAACGAACACAGTCATCTGCTGGAAGGGGTGCGGTATGTGGCCTCGCCGAATGCCGATGAGCGGCCGGCGGCGGCGGCGCCGGAACTGGTGGTGATTCACTGCATCAGCGTGCCGCCGGGGGAGTACGGCGGCGCCGGAGTGGAGCAGTTGTTCACCAACGCGCTGGACCCCGCCGCGCACCGGTTTTACCGCGAGGTTTGCGCGCTGCGCGTGTCGGCGCATTTGTTTATCCGGCGCGACGGCGAGGTGGTGCAGTTTGTGCCGTTTGACCGGCGCGCGTGGCATTGCGGCGTTTCCAGTTATCGCGGGCGCGAGCGGTGCAACGATTTCTCAATCGGCATAGAACTGGAGGGGCGCGACGACGACGCCTTTGAGGCGGCCCAGTACGCGCGCCTGCGCGCGGTGCTGGGCGCGCTGTTTGACGCCTACCCGACGCTCGGCATTGAGCGCGTCGCCGGCCACAGCGACATCGCGCCGGGGCGCAAGACCGACCCCGGGCGCTTCTTTGACTGGCATTTCATGCCCGGCCTGGCGCGCCCGTGATGGCCGCGCAAGACGGCGTTGAACGCACTGTCGCGGCCCTCGCCGGCGGCGGCGCGCAACTGGTGCACGACGGGCGGCGCATCGGCCTTGAAAAGGAATCGCTGCGCATCGGGCCGCGCGGAATGCTGGCGAAGACGCCGCACCCGCGCGCGCTCGGCTCGGCGCTGACGCACCCGTTTATCACGACCGACTTCTCCGAGGCGATGCTGGAGTTTGTGACGCCGCCGCTGTCCGGCGCCGGCGACGCCGCGGCGTTTCTGGAGGAATGCCACGCGCAGGTGTACGCGCGCATCGGCGACGAATTGCTGTGGCCGGCGAGTATGCCGTGCATCGTCAAGGACGAGACCGAAATTCCGCTGGCGCGCTACGGCTCGTCCAACCTCGGGCGGATGAAGACGATTTACCGGCGCGGCCTCGGCTACCGTTACGGGCGCACGATGCAGGTCATCGCCGGCGTGCATTTCAACTACTCCGTCGGCGGCGACTGCTGGCGCGCGCTGGCGGAACTGGCAGGCGCGGCAGGCGCGGCGGGCGCGGCAGGGGCGCCGGCGGCGTTTCGGTCGGAGCGCTATATGGGGCTGATACGCAACTTTCTGCGGCTGGCGTGGATGATTCCGTATTTGTTCGGCGTGTCGCCGGCCATCTGCCGGTCTTTTCTCGGCTCGTCGGCGCACCCGCGCCTGGAGGCGTTTGACGAGACGACGCTGTACGGGCGCCACGCGACTTCGCTGCGCATGGGCGACATCGGCTATCAGAACAACCAGGAGGCCAGCATCGGCATTCGCGCCGATTACAACAGCCTGGCAGGTTATGTCGCAAGCCTCGCGCGCGCGGTTACGACGGAGCACGCGGCGTACCGGCGGCTCGGCGTGAAGGTCGGCGGCGAGTACCGCCAGATTAACGCCTGCATTCTGCAAATTGAGAACGAGTATTACAGCACGATGCGCCCGAAGCGCGCCGCCGGCAAGGAGGAAATGCCGCTTGCGGCGCTGCGGCGCGGCGGTGTGGAGTATGTGGAACTGCGCTCGCTGGATGTGGATGTGTTCATGCCTGCGGGCGTCGGCGAGGCGCAACTGAAGTTTATCGAGATGCTCGCGTTTTACTGCCTGCTGGCGCACAGCCCGCCCATCGGCGACGATGAGCGCCGCGCCATAGACCACAACGAAATCGCCGCCGCGCACGATGGCCGCGCGCCGGGCCTGAAACTGAACCGCAACGGGCGCGCGCAGACGCTTGCCGACTGGGGGCTTGAGATATGCGACCGGCTGTGGCCGGTTTGTGA
>RKSI01000039.1 GCA_007570905.1 Gammaproteobacteria bacterium | reverse complement strand
CCTCCACCCCCCTGCCGCGCTTTGAAAACCACGCGGCGCAGCAGGTGAAATACACCACCTGCTACATGTGCGCGTGCCGTTGCGGTATCAAGGTGACGCTGGAGAACGACAAAATCCGTTTCATTCAGGGCAACCCCGACCACCCGGTCAACCGCGGCGTGCTGTGCGCGAAGGGCAACGCCGGCATCATGAAGCAGATGTCGCCGGCGAAGTTGCGCGCGCCGCTGCTGCGCAAGGCCGGCGCCGGGCGCGGCGACGGCGAGTTTGAGGAAATCACCTGGCAGCGCGCGCTCGACATCCTCGCCGCGCGCCTTGAGAAAATCCGCGCCACCGACCCGAAAAAACTCGCCTATTTCACGGGCCGCGACCAGATGCAGGCTTTGACGGGGCTGTGGGCGCAACAGTTCGGCACCGTCAACTGGGCCGCGCACGGCGGTTTCTGCTCGGTCAACATGGCGGCGGCGGGGCTTTACACATTGGGCCATTCGTTCTGGGAGTTCGGCGACCCCGACTGGGAGCGCACCAAATACTTCATGCTGTGGGGCGTGGCCGAGGATCATTCGTCCAACCCCATCAAGATCGGCCTGGAAAAACTGAAGCGGCGCGGCGGCAAGTTCGTCGCCGTCAACCCGGTGCGCACCGGCTACCAGGCCATCGCCGACGAGTGGCTGCCCATCAAGCCCGGCACCGACGCGATGCTGGCGCTGTCCATGATTCATGTCCTGCTTGAACGCGAGTTGTTTGACTGGGAGTTCCTGATTCGCTACACCAACGCGCCGTATCTGGTCTCGCAAAACCCCGGCGCCAAGGGCGACGGCCTGATTTGCCGCGACGACGAGGGCCGCCCGCTGGTGTGGGACATGGCGCAGGGCGGCGTCACCGACGGCCTTCGCACCGGCACGCAGCCGGCGCTGTTCGGCGAATACACGACGCCGCGCGGCGAGACCGCGAAAACCGTGTTCACGCTGCTCGCCGAAAAATACCTCGACCCGCGCTACGCGCCCGCCAACGCCGCCAAAGTTTGCGGCATCGGCGCCGATGTCATCGAGCGCATCGCGCTTGAGATGGCGCATGTCGCGTTCCGCGAGACCATAGAAGTGGAATGCGAGTGGACCGACTTTGCCGGGCGCAAGCACGACAAGTTCATCGGACGCCCGGTGTCCATGCACGCGATGCGCGGCGTCTCGGCGCACTCCAACGGCTTTCACACCTGCCGCGCGATACACTTCCTGCAGGTGCTGCTGGGCGCGATAGACTGCCCCGGCGGCCACCGCGCCAAGGCGCCTTTCCCGCGCCACATCCCGCCGCCGCTGAAACCCGCGACCCGCACCGGGCCGGGCCAGCCGCTGGCGTCGCCGCCGCTCGGTTTCCCGACCCGCCCCGAAGACCTCGCGGTGGACGCCGACGGCCAGCCGCTGCGGATAGACAAGGCATATTCGTGGGACGCGCCGCTCGCCAACCACGGCCTGATGCATATGGTCATCACCAACGCCGTCAATGGCGACCCCTACCCGGTGGACACGCTGATGATGTTCATGGCCAACATGGCCTGGAACTCCACGATGAACACCGCGCGCGTGCGCGAGATGCTGAAGGCGAAGGACGCCGGCGGCGAATACAAGATACCGTTTCTGGTCGTCATCGACGCCTTCGACTCGGAGATGGTGCGCTTTGCCGACCTGGTGCTGCCCGACACCACCTACCTCGAGCGTTACGACGCCATCTCGCTGCTCGACCGCCCGATTTCCGAACCCGACGCGGTGTGCGATTCCATCCGCGCGCCGGTGCTCGCGCCCGACCGCGACGCGAGACCGTGGCAGGAGGTGATGGTGGAACTGGCCGGGCGCCTGAAATTCCCGGCGTTCACCAACGACGACGGCAGCCCCAAATACAAGGATTACCGCGACTTCATCGTGCGCTTTGAGAAGGCCCCCGGCATCGGCTTTCTGGCCGGCTGGCGCGGCGAAGGCGGCGACCAGGCGCTGCGCGGCGCGCCCAACCCGCAGCAGTGGCAGAAATACATAGACAACGGCTGTTTCTTTCACCACCAACTGCCCGAGCGGATGCGCTTTTACCGCTTCGCCAACAAGGACTATCTGGCGTTCGCCAAAGAGGCCGGCTTCAACGCCAGCGACGAGCCGATTGTGATTGAACTGTATTCCGAGCCGCTGCAGAAATTCCGCCTCGCCGCGCAGGGGCTGTATGACGGCCCGCAGCCGCCGCACGAATACCAGCGCGAGCGCATCCGGCGTTTCTTCGACCCGCTGCCTTTCCACTATCAACCGCTTGAGCAGGCGCTGACCGAACCCGGCGACTACCCGTTTTACGCCATCACGCAAAGGCCGATGGCGATGTACCACTCGTGGGACTCGCAAAATGCGTGGCTCAGGCAAATCCACACGCACAACCTGCTGTATATGAACCGCGCGCAGGCCGAACAGATGGGCATCGCCGACATGTCGTGGGTATGGATGGAGTCGCGCAACGGGCGCGTGCGCGTGCGCGTGCGGCTGATGGAAGGCGTGCAGGAGAACACCGTATGGACATGGAACGCCATAGGCAAGGAACGCGGCACCTGGGGCCTTTCCGCCGACGCCAACGAGTCCAACCAGGGCTTTTTGATGAACCACCTTATCAGCGAACTGTTGCCGCGCGGCGACGGCAATGGCGATGGCAATGGCGACGGCAGCGACGGCGCCAACATCAGCAACTCCGACCCCGTAACCGGCCAGGCGGCGTGGTACGACCTGCGGGTTAAAATCACCCCCGCCGAAGACGGCGACGGGCGCACCTGGCCGCTGTTCGGCAAGGACGCCAAGGACGCCGGGGGCGGCAAAGACGGCGAGGCCGCGCGCCGGCCGCCGCTGCGCTACCAGACGCACCGGGCGGTCAATCTGCGGCGCGCTTTCAGCGACATTTTGAGGAGGGGCGCATGAAACTGGGGCTGGTCATAGACCTCGACACCTGCGTCGGCTGCAACGCCTGCGCGGTGGCCTGCAAGCAATGGAACACTTCCGGCACGACCGGGCCGCTGTCCGATTACCGGCCCTTCGGCAAGGACCCGTCCGGCGTGTGGTTCAACCGCATCCGCCATTACGAGGTCGGCGACTATCCCGGCAGCAAGACCGTGCACTTCCCGATGTCGTGCATGCACTGCGAAGACGCCGACTGCGTCACCGTGTGCCCCACCGGGGCCTCGTGGAAGCGCCCCGAGGACGGCATCGTGCTGGTGGACCAGGACAAGTGCATGGGCTGCAACTACTGCGCGTGGGCGTGCCCGTACGGCGCGCGCGAACTCGACCGCGAGGACGGCGTGATGAAAAAATGCACGCTTTGCGTTGACCGCATCTACGACGAGGAACTGCCGGAGGAGGAGCGCCAGCCGGCCTGCGTGCTGACCTGCCCGGCCCACGCGCGGTTTTTCGGCGACCTCGACGACCCCGACTCCGAAGTCTCGACGCTGGTGCGCGAGCGCGACGGCGGGCAGTTGATGCCGGAACTCGGCTACAACCCCACCAACCTTTATCTGAAACCGCGCAAGCCCGCGCAGGTGCCGCCCCACGACGCGCCCGCCGGCGCCGGCGGCGCCGATGACGCCGGCGGCGACAGCGGCGGCGGCCTGGCGGCGCGCGTCAAGAACTGGGTCAACCGGGCGGTGGCCCGATAGACCCCCGGCGCGCGGCGGGCGGCGGACACCGAGGCCATGCAACCGGCCCTGTCCATCATCTTTTTCACGGTCGTCTCCGGCGCCGGGCTGGGGCTGTTCATCGTGCTGGCCGTCGCCGGGCTGTTCGGCGCGCCGCAGACCGGGGCGGCGCTGTCGGCGTGCGTTGCCGGCCTTGTGCTGACGACATTGGGGCTGGTTTCATCAACGCTGCATCTCGCCAGGCCGAAGAATGCGTGGCGTGCGTTCAGCCGTTTCAGGACATCGTGGCTGGCGCGCGAGGCGGTGCTCGCCATCATCTTCTATCCGCTGGCGCTCGCCTACACGGCGCTGTGGTGGACGCGCGCCAACGCCCTCGACAACCCGGTGTGGGTGGCGGTGTCGCTGCTGATTGGCCTGATTGCGCTGGCCACGGTGTTTTCAACCGGCATGATTTACGCCTGCCTGAAAACCATCCGCCAGTGGCACACGCCGCTGACGCCGGTCAACTATGTGGTGCTGGCGCTGATGACCGGCCACCTGCTGCTGCTGGCGCTGCAAGACCTTGCCGGCGGCCAGGTCAGCGCGTTTGAGATGGAGATTGCGCTCGGCCTGCTCGCCGCCGGCGCGCTGATGAAACTGGCCTACTACGCATGGATAGCGCCGCCGCAGGGGCCGACCATCAACACGGCGACCGGCTTCACGCGCGCCAATGTGCGCCTGCTGGATGTCGGGCACGGCGCCGGGACTTTTCTGACCGAGGAATTCGGCTTTCAACTGGCGCGCCGGCGGCGCGTGCTGCTGCGCTGGTGCGTCTTCATTCTGGGCTTTGTGCTGCCGGCGCTGCTGCTGCTGGCCGGCCTCGCGCAGGCGCTGGCGGTGCGGCCTGCGGCGCTGGCGGCGCCGGCGCTGGCGCTGGCCGGCATCTTCATTGAACGCTGGCTGTTCTTCGCCGAAGCGCAGCATGTCGTGAATCTTTATCACGGCAGGCGGCAAACCTGATTTCGCCTGCGCCATGACCGGCGCGCCCGGCATGAACATCGTCGTTGTCGGCGCCGGCTATGTCGGGCTGGTTTGCGGCGCCTGCTTCGCGCAGTGGGGCAACCGCGTGACCTGCGTGGACATTGACGCCGACAGGATACGCCGCCTCAACGCCGGCGATGTGCCGATTCACGAGCCGGGCCTGGAACCGCTGATTGCGGCCAATGTGCGCGCCGGGCGGCTGTTTTTCACCGACCGCTGCGATGACGCGCGCGCCACGCAGGCGGTTGTGCAGGCGGTTGTCATCGCGGTGGACACGCCGCCCGGCGCCGACGGGCGCCCCGACAGATCGGCGGTGCTGGCGGCGGCGAGCGGCGCGGTGGCGGTGTTTGGCGAGCGCACGGTGGTCGCCGTCAAGTCCACCGTGCCGGTGGGCACCTGCGGCGCGGTGCGCGAGGCGGTGGCGCAGGCGCTGGCGAAGCAGGGCGGCGCGGCGCCCCCTGCGGGAACATTTGCGGGGACATTTGATGTGGTGTCCAATCCCGAGTTTCTGCGCGAAGGGCGGGCGGTGGACGACTTCATGCACCCGCACCGGGTGGTCATCGGCGCCGACGGCGATGCGGGCCGCGATGTGATGTGCGAACTGTACCGCCCGCTGGCGGCGCAGGGCGTTGCGTTTGTGCACACCAGCAGCGCCGGCGCCGAGTTGATTAAATACGGCGCCAACGCCTTTCTTGCGGCGCGGGTCGGCCTGGTCAATGAAATCGCCGATTTGTGCGAGGCGCTGGAACTGGACATCGGCGAGGTGGCCGCCGGCATCGGCCTTGACCCGCGCATCGGCGCCGAATTCCTGCGGCCCGGGCCGGGCTTTGGCGGTTCGTGCTTTCCGAAAGACACGCTCGGGCTGCTGGCCGCCGCGCGCGGGCGCGATGTGGCGCTGCCGATACTGGAAAGCGTGGTGCGCTCCAACGAGGCGCGCAAGCAGGGCCTGGCGGAACGGGTGCGGCGTGCGCTCGGCGGCCTGTCTGGCAAGACCGTCGCGGTGCTGGGGCTTGCCTTCAAGGCCGGCACCGACGATGTGCGGTGTTCGCCCGCGCTTGACCTGGTGGCCGGCCTGCTGCAAGGCGGCGCGGTGGTGAAGGCCTTCGACCCCGCCGCCATGGGCCATCTGCGGCGCCTGCTGCACGGCGTGGAATACTGCACCGGCGCCCTTGAGGCGGCGGCGGGCGCCGACGCGCTGGTCGTGCACACCGACTGGCGGGAGTTTGCGGCGCTTGACTGGCGGCGCGTAAAAAGCGCGATGCGCGGCGCCGTCGTGTATGATTTCAGGAACCTGTGCGAGGCGGCGCGGATGCGCGAACTCGGGTTCCACTATTTCCCGGTCGGCGGCGCGCCGCTTGCCCCGGACAAGGGCTGAACACAGGCCGGACACGATGCCGTATTTTATCTACAAAATCCACCGCAGCACCGGGCTGGCGGCGCTGGAATACATAACCCGCTTTGACGCCTTCCCGGAGGCGAAGCGGCGGGCGCGGGAGATGCGCGCGGAACTGCCGGCGGACAGCAACTGCACCGTCAAGATGGTTTTTGCCGACAGCGAAGAGGCGGCGGCGGATTTGCTGGCGGAGAAGCGCGAGCCGCCGATTCTGCGCGAGTGGGAGAAGTAGGGCGCGCCGCGCCGCGCGGTCAGGCGACTTCCGGCGCGGCGCCGGCCCCGCTCCCTGCCGCGCCGGGCGGGCCGGCGCTTTCAATGGCGCGGCGCAGTTGCCGGTCGTCGCCGACCACCTCGCTGTAACTTCCCTGCCTGCCGACGCGCCCTCCCTCAAGCAGGCAAATCCTGTCGCACTGCTGCAGCGTTTGCAGTTTGTGCGTGACCATGATGATGGTTTTTTCCTTCTTCATGCGGGCGATGTTGTCAATAATCTCGGCCTCGGTCTGCGGGTCTATGGACTTCGTCGCCTCGTCGAGCACGATGACATCCACATCCCGGTACAGCGCGCGCGCTATCCCCAGGCGCTGCGCCTGGCCGCCGGAGAGTTTCGAGCCTTTCTGGCCGACGACGGTGTCCATGCCGTCGGGCAGTTGGCGGATTATCTCATCGAGTTTTGAGGTCTCAACCGCCTCGCGCAAACGCTCCCGGTCCACTTCGTCCGGGTTGAGGCCCAGGGTGATGTTGGCGGCGATGGTGTTGTCTATGATGTGCGGGTTCTGAACCACATAGCCGATTCGCCGCTGCCAGTCGCGGACGCGCGCGCCGGTCAGTTCAAGGCCGTCTATCCGCAGCGACCCGCCGGCGGGCCGCGCCAGGCCGGTCAGAAGATCAATCAGCGTTGTCTTGCCGCAGCCGTTCCTGCCGATGATGCCGATGCATTCGCCTTTGCCTATCCGCAGGTTCAGCCCGTCAAGCACGATGTCGCGCCCGGTGTCATAGCGAAACGACGCCTCTTTCAACTCAATGCTGTCGTTGAAATCCAGCAACTCGTCGGTCTCCGCCGCGTCCTCCTCGCTGAGTTTTTCCATCGTGTCGTAGGACAGGTTGAAGCGGCTGATTTGTGTTTTTATGCTGATGGCCGCGCCGATGACATTTCCCAGATAGCCGCCGGCCCTCATCACGACGATGGTGTAGGCGAACAGAAACGAGACCAGCGCGGTGCTGGGCAGGCCCTGCCACAAGGCGACAAAGAAACCGGCGAGCAAACTCAAAAACCGCAAACTTGAAAATATCGTCTGCGAAGAGTGCCCGATGGTGCCCTTTATCCGCTCATTCCTCTCGCGTATCGTCGCGTTTTCGACAAAACTGTCGTAAAAATGTTTCTCGCGCCCGAGCACCTTGATTTCCTTGACGGCCATCATTTCATCGCTGAGACCGAAGCGTTTTTTCTCAAGCGCCCTTATTTTTTCTTCGCCGAAGGCCGCCAGAAACGGGTTTATGACCAGGAAAAGCAGCACCGCCGTGACTATCAGGAAGGCAAATCCGGCCAGCCCGGGCAGCGGGAACAGGAACACGATGGCGGCGAACGAGGCCAGAAACAACACGCCCTGCTGGAAGATGTCCAGCACACTCCCGAGTATTGCGCCGAGGCTCTGGCTGCCGAACTCAATGTCGTTGACGGGGTCGCGGTGGCTGACGCTCGGAGTGGCAAGATACCTCTGAAACATCTTTTTTGACAGAATCAGTTTTTTCCTGAACAGGAAGAAATGCTTGAGGTTGTTCAGGCCGATGGAGGCAAACCCCTCGACCAGCGTCACGGCCACCGCGAACATCACCATGCTGATAACCAGCGTCTGATAATCGGTCTGTGTCAGAATCTGGTTGATGGGCTCATGCCAGTTGGCGGGAATCACTTCCAGCAGGCGCGGCGACAACGGCTCGCCGGGCCGGGTAATCAGGCGGATAATCGGCAGCACCACGACAATCGGCAGAAATTGCAGGACGGTGCCGGACAGCAGCACCATGGAAACGCCGCCCACCTGCAGGGTGCCGCGCCGTCCCAGCAGGTGAAGAATTCTGTTTAGTGCCTTGAACAATGCCGGTTTCCCCGCTTGCGGCCCGCGCCGCCGCCGGCGGGCGTTTTCGGGCTTTTAGTGAAGCGCGCTATAATGGATTATACTACCAAATCCTTACACAAAAGGCGCCGTGCAACATGTCGCGCCCCCAATCAAAGAAGAAGGAAACCAATGGATACAAAAAGACTTTTCATCAGTATTCTGATGGCATTTTCCCTCGCGGGATGCTCCACCCTGTCCAAAACTTGGGACTGGTTCTACGAGGACGACGAGGAAGAAGTGGCGGAAATGGAAGACATCGAGGATGAGGAATACGAGGAAGACGGCGAAGATGAATTCGAGGACGAGTTTGAAGACGAGTTTGAGGACGAATTCGAGGACGAGTCCGGGGATGAATTTGAAGACGAGTTCGCCGATGAAGACGGCGCCGACGAAGTCGGCGACGAACCCGCCGACATGCGCCCGATGCCGGGAGAGGCGGCGCAACAGCGGCGGATGCAGGCGGCAAGCGCGCCGAACCGCGCCTCGGTGTATTTTGAGTACAAAAGCACCACCGTCCCCGCCGGCAGTCTGAACCTGCTGCAACTGCACGCGCAATACCTGATGGCCAACCCGGGCGCGAATGTCCGCCTCGAGGGCCACACCGACGCGGTCGCGTCCGGCCCGTACAACCAGCGGCTGGCGATGCGCCGGGCGCAGGCCGTGGCGCAAATCTTGATGCAGATGGGGGTGGACGCCTCGCAGATTGAGACCGTCAGCCGCGGCGAGGAGAAGGCGGCGGCGGAAGGCGAAAACCAGGGCGGCGCGCTGGACAGGCGCGTGGAACTGGTTTACTGAAAGCCGCCTGGCCGGGCGCCCTGGCGCGGCCCGGCGCGGGCACAAAAAAAACTGCCTCCCCGGCGGGGGAGGCAGTTTGACCATCGCCGGGTCAGGCCCGGATTAGCGTTGCCGGGTTACTCCTTGTCTTCCCCGCTCTTGCCTTCGCCGCATTTGCCCTCGCCG
>RKSI01000118.1 GCA_007570905.1 Gammaproteobacteria bacterium | reverse complement strand
GCGGCGCGGCGCGGCGCCCGGCGACTATGAAGCCGGCGGCGGCGATGGCGATGCGCTGGCGACGATAGTCTATACATCGGGCACGACCGGGCGTCCGAAAGGCGTGATGCTGTCGCACCGCAACCTGCTGTCCAACACCGAGGCGTCGAGCCGCGCGGTGCGAATCGGGCGGCGCGACCGGCTGCTGTCGTTTCTGCCGCTGTCCCATATGTTTGAGCGAACCGTCGGCTACTATGTGCCGATGATGTGCGGCGCCACCGTCGCCTACGCGCGTTCGGTGCAGACACTGGCGGATGACATGGCGGCGCTGTCGCCGACCTGCCTTGTGTCGGTGCCGCGGATTTACGAACGCATTCACGCGCGCCTGATGGAGCGCGTCAAGCGCCAGGCGCGGTGGCGGCGGCGCCTGTTTCAACTGGCGCTGGCGGCAGGGTGGCGGCGGTTTCTGTGGCGCGACGGCGGCGGCGGATGGCATCCGCTGGTGTTGCTGTGGCCGCTGCTGCGCGGCGTCGGGCGGCGCTTTCACGACAGCCTCGGCGGGCGCCTGCGCTGCATGATCAGCGGCGGTGCGCCGTTGTCGCCCGGCGTGTCGCGGGTTTTTCTGAGCCTCGGCGCGCAACTGCTGCAAGGCTACGGCGCCACCGAAGCGTCGCCGGTGGTGTCGGTCAACCGCGCCCGCCGCAACCGCCCGGACAGCGTCGGCGTGCCGCTCGACGGCATTGAAGTGAAAATCGGCGAGCATGACGAACTGCTGGTGCGCGGGCCGTGCGTGATGA
Organism: Gammaproteobacteria bacterium; assembly: GCA_007570905.1. GTDB lineage: Bacteria > Pseudomonadota > Gammaproteobacteria > Poriferisulfidales > Oxydemutatoraceae > Oxydemutator. The sequence goes on along the minus strand of RKSI01000118.1, from coordinate 3,528 downwards.
TGGGCTACTGGCGCAACCCGCAAGCGACCGCAAACGCGGTGGACGCCGGCGGCTGGCTGCACACCGGCGACACCGCGCGCATTGAGGGCGGCCATCTGTACATCACCGGGCGCATCAAGGACATCATCGTGCTGTCCACCGGCGAGAAAGTCGCGCCGGCGGACATGGAGGCGGCCATCCTGCTCGACCCGCTGTTTGAGCAGGCGCTGGTCGTCGGCGAAGGGCGGCCCTGCCTGGCGGTCATCGCCGTCGTCAACGCCAAGGCGTGGCGGGACGAGACGGCGAAAGACGGCGCTGCACAAGGCGGCCTTGCGAGCGACGATGCGCGCGAGTTCGCGCTTGACCGCATCCGCCGCAAACTGGCCGACTTCCCGGCCAGCGCCGATGTCAAGAAGGCGGCGCTGATTGAACAGGGCTGGAACATGGAAAACGGCCTGCTGACACCGACACTGAAACCAAAACGCGACGCCATCCTCGCCCACCACCGCGAGTTGATTGAGGAGATTTACGAAACGCGGCGGTGAACGAGTTCATCCGGCGCCGGCGCCTTGAAGTACAACCGGAAGTTCCTTAGAATAAGCGACTTTTCAGGGATTCCGGGCCGGCGCAAAACCGGCCCCGGGCAACCGTCGGCCCTGCATCCGCCAGCCGCCAGCCTTGATTGTTGCATCAGAAAGAAACGGGAAACATGCGTTTGATAAATTGCCTGTGGCAAGCCTTCAAAAAAATGGCGGTGGCCGCGCTGGGCACAGCCAATGCAGAGCAACTCAAGTTCAAGATACTCCTTCCGCTATGGAGACTATCCCCAATGGTGTGGGTGCGCGGCCCGAGAGCGTGGTGGGCACGCCATCGGCACCGCCTGCGCGCCCGTCCCGTGCCTGCGGGGGACGCCGCCTTGTCGCCGCAGTTTGAGGAGAAAGGGAAGTTGGTATCGGTGCTGCTGCCGTCACGCGGCCGTTCGCAGGGATTGCTCCACGCTGTCTCCAGCCTGATTGCGAGATGTGACAATCCGGCGTGCGTTGAAATCCTGATTCGCCTGGACGACGATGATTCCGGGTCGCAAGATACGGCCGGCTGGCTGCAGGGCGTGTTCGGAGAAACAGCCGCAATCAAAGTGATTGCCGGCCCGCGGCGCAGCGGCTACGATTCCCTTCATGAGTTTGTGGAGGAGATGTGCGCCGTCGCACGCGGCGACTTTCTCTTCCTGTTCAATGACGACCTGACGATGGACACGGAAGGGTGGGATACGGAAATTGCCCGTTTTCGGGATGAATTCTGCGTGCTGAGCTGGAAGATATCGCCAAACCCACATGCCAAAAACCTGTTTCCGGTGGTTCATCGCAAAGTGCATCAAGTCATAGGACACTTCTCCAAATGCTGCATTTGTGACACCTGGATGGAAAATATCTCGCGCCGCGCCGGCATTGAACGCTTTTGCCATGTCCGCGGCACGCACAAGCAACAGTATGGACTTGAAAATCCAGACACTGTGAGCAAGGAAGCAATGCAGGCACTCGGCATCATGATTAACCGGTTTTATTCCGATGAACTGACAAGCCTGCGCAATGCAGATCTGGCGAAAGTCAACGCCTACCTCGACCGGTTCGGCGTAAAGATACAGCGCATCGGGGGCGTCGCGTGAGAATCGGATTTATGGGCCTGGGCAAACTGGGCCTGCCCTGCGCGCTTGCGACAGAAGGCAAGGGGCACGAAGTTTTCGGCTGCGACATCAACGGGCAGGTTCTTGACTGCATCCGCGCGCGCATCGTCCCCTACCGCGAAGAGGGCGTCCAGGGAGCGCTTGCCAAAAGCCGTTTGCAAATCACGCCGCTTTCCGGGTTGGTCTCGCAAAGCGAGATTATCTTCGTGGCGATTCAGACCCCGCATGAAAAGGAGTACGAAGGCGTAACCCGCCTGCCCGATGAGCGCGTGGACTTCGATTACACCGCGCTGCGCTCCGGCATCAAGGCGCTCGCCGAAGAAATAAACTCGCAACCCGGCGGATGCCGCACCGTCGCGGTGATTTCCACCGTGCTACCGGGCACGATGGAGCGCGAGATTAAGCCGCTGCTGAACCCGCGGGTGCGCCTGTGCTACAACCCGTTCTTTATCGCGATGGGAACCACCATGCACGACTTCCTCCACCCCGAGTTCGTGCTGCTCGGCGTCGAGGACGAAACGGCGGCGCGCGAGGTTGAATCCTTTTACGCCACCATCCATGACGCGCCGGTTTACAGAACCGGCGTCGCCGACGCCGAACTCATCAAGGTCGCCTACAACACCTACATCGGCATGAAAATCGTCTTTGCCAACACGATGATGGAAATCTGCCACAAGACCGGCGCCAGTTCGGACAAGGTGACCAACGCCCTGCGCCTCGCCGACAAAAGGCTGATGTCGGGTGCGTATCTGCACGGCGGCATGGGCGACGGCGGCGGCTGCCATCCGCGCGACAACATCGCCCTCTCGTGGCTGGCGCGGGAACTCGACTTGAGTTTCGACTTTTTCGAGGCGCTGATGCAGGCGCGCGAACGGCAAACCGAATACCTCGCGGATTTGATGGAAGAGCACGCTCTGCCGAAGGTGGTTCTCGGAAAATCGTTCAAGCCGGAATCCAATATCACGGTCGGCAGCCCGGCGATTCTGCTGGCAAACATCCTGACTGAACGCGGCCACAAGGTGACCGCCTTCGACCCCCATATGGACGGCGACCCGCCCGAGTTCGAGCCTTCGGTCTTTCTAATCGGCACCCGGCATGCGGACTTTTTCAGGATGCGTTTCCCGCCGGGTTCCGTGGTGATTGATCCGTGGCGCTACATACCGGACGCCGAGGGCGTGACCGTCATCCGGGTCGGGGAATGATGTACCGACCCGGCCATATGACCGGGCGGCGAAACAGCGAAAGGGAGCGGCGCATACCCCGCACAGCGCGGCGCAGGCCGGCGTCTTTGTTTAATGGGGTCCGGGATGCGCCATGTCAGACGCGGGCGGCGGCGCGGTGTTGGCGGAACCACTCGCAGGTTGTCTTGATGCCGTCGGCGAGGGGGGTGGCGGCGCGCCAGCCGAGGCCGTCCAGCAGCGAGGTGTCGAGCAGTTTGCGCGGCGCGCCGTCCGGCTTTCCGGTGTCAAACACGATGGCGCCGGAATAGCCGGTGGCGTCGCGGATTAACTCCGCGCATTCGGCGATGGTTACTTCGCTGCCGGAGCCGATGTTGATGTGCGATTGCATCGGCGATGTGCAGGCGGCGTAGGCGTCGTCGGACAACTTCATGACATGGACGCAGGCGTCGGCGAGGTCATCCACATAAAGGAAGTCGCGCCTTGCGTTGCCGCTGCCCCACACGCGCACTTCGGACAAGCCGGATTCCTTCGCGTCGCAGAAGCGGTGTATCAGCGCCGGTATGACATGGCTGTCTTCGGCGTGGAAATTGTCGCCCGGGCCGTAGAGGTTGGTCGGCATCACGCTGCGACAGGCGGCGCCGTATTGCCGGTTGTATGACTCGCACAACTTGATGCCGGCGATTTTGG
>RKSI01000077.1 GCA_007570905.1 Gammaproteobacteria bacterium | reverse complement strand
CGCAGCCACTTTGCGGCGGTTTTGGCGTAGTAGGTCAGGATGGCGTCGGCGCCGGCGCGGCGGATGGCGGTCAGCGCCTCCAGCACGCACGCGCGTTCCGGCAGCCAGCCGTTGGCGGCGGCGGCTTTCAGCATCGCGTATTCGCCGCTGACCTGGTAGGCGAAAGTCGGCGCGACAAACTCGTCCTTTACGCGCCGAATCACATCAAGGCACGGCAGCGCCGGCTTGACCATCACAATATCGGCGCCCTCGTCCAGGTCCAGCGCGACTTCGGCCAGCGCCTCGCCGCCGTTGGCGCAGTCCATCTGGTAGGTTTCCTTGCCGCCGCCGCCGAGACTGGCGGCGGAGCCGACGGCGTCGCGGAACGGCCCGTAAAACGCCGACGCATATTTCGCCGAATAGGCGAGGATGCGCGTCGTCGTGTGGCCGTTGTCTTCCAGCGCGTCGCGGATGGCGCCGACGCGCCCGTCCATCATGTCCGACGGCGCGACGATGTCGGCGCCGGCGGCGGCGTGCGACAGCGCCTGGCGCACCAGCAGCGCGACCGTCTCGTCGTTCATCACATAGCCGGTCGCGTCGGTGACGCCGTCGTGTCCGTGCGTCGTGTAGGGGTCGAGCGCGACATCGGTGATTACGCCGAGTTCGGGCGCGCGCCGTTTCAGTTCGCGCACCGCGCGCTGCACCAGGCCGTCGTCGCGCCACGCCTCTTCGGCGCCGTCGCTTTTGGCGCCGGCGGCGACAACCGGAAACAGCGCCACCGCCGGCACGCCAATCTCGCACAGCGCGTCGGCTTCGGCGCCCAGCAGCGCGACCGGAATGCACTCAACATCCGGCATGGATTCAACCGGGCGCGCGCGTTCGCCGTCAAGAACAAAAAGCGGCTGAATTAAATCGCCGCAACCGAGCACGGTCTCGCGCATCAGCCGCCGGCTGAAATCATCACGGCGCATGCGGCGCGGACGGGTTCGCAGACGGGTCATCGTTCGCCTGCCGCAAGCTGGCCTGCCGCCGCCGCGCGGCGCAACCCGGTGTTGATGTGCGGGTTCGTCATGGTTCGTCTGTGGCCGGTCCGGTCTGCCGCCGCCGCGCTGCAAAACCCGGCGTTGATATGCGGGCGAGTCCTGTTCATCTGTCGCAAGTGGGGTTCCGGCCTGGTTGCCGGCGCGCTGCAAACGGCGTTGTGCGGGCGGGTCATCATTCACATATGGTAAGCCAGTCCTTCGGTTTCAGATAGTCCCGGCACAACTTTTCCTCCGGGCTGCCGGCGTCCGGCTGCCAGCCATAGCGCCACACCACCTGCGGCGGCAGCGACATCAGGATGGATTCGGCGCGCCCGCCGGATTGCAGGCCGAACAGCGTGCCGCGGTCGTACACCAGGTTGAATTCCACATAGCGCCCGCGCCGGTACAACTGAAAGTCGCGCTGCTTCGGGCCGAAAGGCGTGGCGCGGCGGCGCTCGGCAATCGGCAGGTAGGCGCCGGTGAAACTGTCGCCGACGCTTTGCATGAAGGCGAAGCAGCGCTCAAACCCCCACTCGTTGAGGTCGTCGAAAAACAGGCCGCCCACGCCGCGCGTCTCGCCGCGGTGTTCAAGGTAAAAGTATTCGTCGCACCAGCGCTTGAAGCGCGGATAAACATCGTCGCCGAACGGCTCGCAGGCGCGGCGCGCGGCGCGGTGCCACGCGACGACATCCTCGGTGAACGGGTAGCACGGCGTCAGGTCGTAGCCGCCGCCGAACCACCAGCGCGGCGCGCCGTCCGCCGGCGTCTGCGAGAAGAAGCGCACATTGCAGTGCGCCGTCGGCACATATGGGTTGCACGGGTGCAGCACCAGCGACACTCCGGCGGCCTCAAAGGCGCCGTCGCGCTGCGGGTGCGCCGTCGTCGCCGCCGCCGGCAGGCGGTCGCCGTGTATGTGCGAGAAGTTGACGCCGGCCTTCTCAAACACGCCTCCGCCGGCGAGCACGCGGCTGTCGCCGCCGCCGCCGCCGGGCCGCCGCCACACATCGCCGACAAAACGCGCCTCGCCGTCGGTGCGCTCGACCGCGCCGCAGATTTTTTCCTGCAACGCGGTCAGGTACGCGACCACCCGCGCGGTTTGCGCCGTGTCCGTCATTCGCCGTCGTCCGCCTGTTGCGGCGCGCCGCGGATTTTTCCGTGCAATGCAGTCAGGCGCGGGACGGGCCGTCTGGTTTCCGCCGCCGTCATTCGTCGTCGTCCGCCTCGCCCGTCTCGCCCGCGCCCTGGCGTATCAGGCGTCCGCTGGCGGCGTCGCGGATGGCGGTCGGCGCGGCGGCGCCGCCGACATCGCCTGCGACAATGCAGTCCAGTTGTTCGCCGAAGCAGTCCGCCACTTCGCCCGCCGTGCGCAGCGGCGGCTTGCCGCTGAGGTTGGCGCTGGTCGAGACCAGCGCGCAGTTGCACAAATCGCAAAGCGCCGCCGCCACCGGATGCGCGCTGACCCGCACCGCGATGCCGTCGGAACGGTCGTGCAGCCACGCCGGGCACTTCAATGTGCGCGGGAAGACCCAGGTGTGCGGCCCGGGCCAGGTCTGCTTGACGCGCCGCCACGCCGCGTTGCCGATGACCGCGCAAAACGGCGCCAGTTGCGAGAAGTGGCTGGCAATCAGGATAAAGCCCTTGCCGGCGGGCCGCCCTTTCAGCGCCGCAAGGCGCGCCACCGCCCGCTCGTCAAGCGGGTCGCAGCCCAGCCCATAAACGGCCTCGGTCGGATAGGCGACAACACCGCCGCCGCGCACCGCCGCGCGCGCCGCTTCAAGATCGGGGATGTTCGGCATGGGGGATACCATCCTTGTATAATCCGGCATGGAACGCGATTATATGGGAAAGCTGGCCCGGCTGCCGCCGGCTGCTTCCGTGCAACTTCCCGCCCAGTCCATGCCTGATTCCGCCCCCGGCCCTGTTCTCTACCGCCCGCGCCCGCTGAAACTGCCCTCACATCTCGGGCTAAGCCGCGAAGTCGCGCGGTTTCGGGAAAACATCAAGCCGCACCGCCCGTCGTTTGACCTGGACACGCTGTTCTACGATGTCTTCCGCAGCCACGACCGCCGCAAAATCATCGCCCTCGGCCCGGAATTGCGCAACCTCGCCGCCGATGTCCTGCCGCTGCGGATTGAATGCGGCGGGCGGCGGCTGCGCTACCGCTGCAACAAACTGCGCAACCGCAAACTTGCGCTGCACTATCCGGAAGAACTGCACATCCTGGAAATCTTCGCCGATGAAAGCCTGCTGGCCTCGGACGAACCGCTGGAACTGGTGTTCCGGTGGAAGTCGTTTGAACAGCGCGCGGAGGTGCCGCCGAACCCGCTGGCGGCGCTGCCGCCGGTCGGGCTGACGCTGTACACGCTGCAAAAAGACAACCCGCCGGAGTGGTTACGCGACTGGTGCCTTTACCACCACCGCGTGCACGGGGTCGGGCGCGTCGTCATCTACGACAACGGCTCCGCCGACGCTGCCGCTTTGCCGGGGCATCTGGCTGCGCTGGACGCGGGCCTTGACACGGTCCTGATTGACTGGCCGTTCCCCTACGGCGACCATCTAAACCAGCCCTGCCAGCACGGTTCGTTGAACCACTGCCCGCGCATTTTCGGCGACCGTTCGGCGTATTACCTGAGTTTTGATGTGGATGAATACCTGGTCAACCGCACATCGCTGCCGCTGCGCGATTATCTGGACAAGCGCCTGACCGGCGCGGTTGCGGCGCTGCTGGTGCCCGAGGTGTGGGCGCCGTACATCAGGCTGGACACCGGGCGTCTTGCCCGCGTCACCGACTACGATGTTCGCTACAAGTCATTGGCCGATGTTCATCCGGATGCGGTCATGCGCCCGAAGCCGGTGTTCAGGCACAAGGGAACCCGCTATGTCGGCGTGCACCTGTGCCGCCCGCAAATGCCGAAGGCCGGCCTGGTTGTCGAGAAGTTGCGCAGGATATGGGAATGGCTGCACTGGCGCTGCGGAGTCTGGATGCCGTCGCACTGCTTCCGCAAAATGCAAATCCGGCTGCCCGGTTTTTATCTGTGGGAAGAATGCGCCGGGCGCGACCTGTATTACCTGCATTACCAGGGCCTGTTCAGCGACTGGAAGGAGGGAGAACCCCCGGCCCGCGTCCCCGTCGCGTTTGACCCCGCCATCCACGAGGCCGACACCGAAATGCCGCCGATACTGAAGAAACACCGCATCGGCCAATGACGGCGCGGCGGTGTCGTGGTGGAGCCGAGGGGATTTGAACCCCTGACCTCGACAATGCGAATGTCGCGCTCTCCCAACTGAGCTACGGCCCCTGTGACACAGGCCATTGTACGCCCTCGCGCCCGTCAAGCCAAATCGCCGCCGGGAGCGCCGCTGCCGGCGTTCTTGCAGGCGGCCTCTATTGGTATAGAATATAGGAATGATGGGATGTCCTCCGGTTCGCTTGGAACGAGGCGGTCCCTTCGTGCCCGGCGCAGAACAGCAATGAACCTTCCCGCAGATTTGATTTTGGAGAATGTCTCCGAAGAGGCGTTGAAAAGCGCCCCCACAATCAAGGACATTTCCGCCTTGCTGGAGATGGCCGGCAGACGCAAGTCCGCAGAGCGGTTGCGTGTCCTCGAGGCCTGCGAGGAAGAACTGGATGAGGGCGACAAGCCGCTTAATCCGGATTCGGTTCGCGGTTATGCGGAATTCATCTATTTGTTTCAGGAAATGAGCGAGCCTGTTCTCGGGTTTTCCCCGGATGGAATTCTCGGGGCGAGCTGGAATCTCGGAGGCGACCGGGACATCGGATTGAGTTTCCAGCCCGATGGGCAAGTGATTTATGCCGCCATTCTGCCCGGGTCGGATGCGGAAAATCCCGAGCAGATGTACGGGCAGGGGTGCTGTCTTGATGTCATACGCGCGTTGCGTCAGCGGGGGCTGGACCGGTGAGCGTCCCGATGGCCGTTATGATGATTGCCGATCATCATCATGTTGCCCGGTATTGCAAGCCTTCGGCTTGTGAAGGGGACAGGATTTCACCCAAGGCATTTGAACTCCGGGAAGGCGAGTCCGGATTGTCCGTCCAGTGGGTGGAGCGCTTTGAGGGAGAGCGGCAAGGCCAGGTGGGCCGGATACGGCGGGAAATGATTTCAACAGGATACGGGCTTGCCAGAAACGGACGCTTCGCCGTTCTTCAGGTTGGCGCAGTGAGAAAGAATGTTGTCTCGGATCTTCGTGTTGAGCACTGTCCGGCAGAGAACAATCCCTCGCATGCCGAGATTCTCGATTGGCCCGACAGTCAGGTTGAAAGAAACCGGCTTGCCGTCCTGATGATGAGGCTGGCCCGCAAGGGCGAAATTTTTCCGGCCCGCAAAGAGCAGTAAGTTCCGGGCAATTTCCGGCAAGTCCGGCGGCTGTCTGCCTGTACGCCCTCGCGCCCGTCAAGCCAAATCGCCGCCGGGGCGCAGTTCTTTTGGCAGCGGGAAGGTGACGGTTTCCTCTATGCCGGCGACTTCGTTGATGCGTTGTGCGCCGCGGTTTTCCAGTTCGGCGACGACGGCCTGCACCAGCGTTTCCGGCGCCGATGCGCCCGCCGACAGGCCGATGCGGTGTTTGCCGTCGAGCCATTCACGGCGGATTTCGGCGGCGCCGTCTATCAGGTGCGCCTCGACGCCGCGTTTCAGCGCGATTTCCAGCAGGCGGTTGGAATTGGAACTGTTGCGCGAGCCGACAATCAGAATCAGGTCGCATGTCCCGACCAGTTGCTTGACGGCGTTTTGCCGGTTCTGCGTGGCGTAGCAGATGTCGTCCTTGCGCGGGCGGCGGATGTCCGGGAAGCGCCGCTCCAGCACCGCGACGATGTCGGCGGTGTCGTCCACCGACAGCGTCGTCTGGGTAACAAAGGCCAGCCGCGCCGGGTCGCGCACGCGCACCGCGCGGGCGTCGGCGACCGTTTCCACGAGGTGGATTGTGCCGCCGCCGCCGCCACTGCTGCCACCGCCACTGCCGCTGCTGCTATCGCCATTGCCGCCGCCGCTGCTGCCACCGCCGACACCGCTGCCACCGACACCGCTGCCACCGCCGCCGCCGCTGCTGCAACTGCCGCTGTCGCCATTGCCGTCGCTGGCGCTGGCGCTGCCGCCTGCACCTGCACCGCCTTCGTCACACTGCCCCATGGTGCCCGCCACTTCCGGGTGGCCGCGGTGGCCGACGAGTATGGTTTCCAGCCCCTCGCGGCTGTTGCGCACGACTTCAAGGTGCACCTTGGTAACCAGCGGGCAGGTGGCGTCAAGCACTTTCAGCCGCCGCCGCCGCGCCTCGTCGCGCACCGCGCGCGACACGCCGTGGGCGCTGAAAATAACGACGGCGCCGTCGGGAACGCTTTTCAGTTCCTCGACAAAAACCGCGCCCTTGCCGCGCAGCGTATCGACGACAAAGCGGTTGTGCACCACCTCGTGGCGCACATAAATCGGCGGGCCGAGCGTCTCCAGCGCGCGCTCGACAATCTCAATCGCGCGGTCAACGCCGGCGCAAAAGCCGCGCGGATTAGCCAGCAGCACTTCCATCTTTTTCCTCCCGGTCGGTTACGGCGACGGCGATGATGAGCAGCGCGCCGGCGGTGATGCAGGCGTCGGCGACATTGAACGCGGGCCAGTGATAGAGGCCGTAATACAGGTCGAGAAAGTCCACGACATGGCCGCGAAACAAGCGGTCTATCGCGTTGCCGACGGCGCCGCCGGCCTGTCGCTGATTTTGGGCGGCGGCGGCGGTTTTGTCGCCGGGGCCGAGCCGCGCCAGCCACGACCACAGCAGCGCCGACACCGCCAGCGCCGCGCCGATGAAAAACCAGCGCTGCCAGCCACCGGCGTCGCTCAGCAGACTGAACGCGGCGCCGCGGTTATAGACCAGCGTCAGGTTGAACGACGGCAGCAGCGGCTGCGGCGTGTGCAGCGCCAGCCACTGCACGGCGGCAAACTTCGTCGCCTGGTCAATCACCACCGCCGCCAGCGACAACCTCAGCCAGTTACGCATAAAGCCGCACCTCGCCGGCGCCGTTGATATTGGTTATGCAGCGGTCGCACAGGTCGCGCCCGTCGGTGAGTTCTTCGCGGTGGTGCCAGCAGCGCCGGCACTTCATGCCGCCGCTGTGGACGACGCGCAGTTTCAGCGCATCGCCGACGGCGACGGCGTCTTCGCCGGCGTCGGCCAGCGGGCGCACGGCGGCTTCCGATGTAATCATCACAAACCGCAGTTCGCCGCCCAGCGCCTCCAGCACGCGGCGGTCGCCGCCGTCGCAGAAAATCTCGACGCCGGCGTCCAGCGACGAGCCGATGCTGTCATCGCTCCGCAACCGCTCCAGTTCGCCGGCGACGGCGCCGCGTATGCCGATGATGCGCCGCCACTCGTCCATCGTCAGCGCGTCGCCGCCGTCCAGGTCAAACAGCCCGTCGTGCCACTCGTACAGAAAGACCGCGTCGCGCGGCCCGCCCGGCAGCGCCCGGTGTATCTCGTCGGCGGTGAAACTCAGCACCGGCGCAATCCACCGCGCCAGCGCCTGTGCAATGTGGTGCATCGCCGTCTGCGCCGAACGCCGCGGCACGCCGCCGGCGGCGGTGGTATAAAGGCGGTCCTTGATGATGTCCAGGTAAAAGCCGCCCATCGCGGTCGTGCAGAAGTTGTGTATCCGGTGCACGATGCGGTGAAACACATACTCGCTGTAATCGCCGCGGATGTCGCGCTGCAACGCCGCCGCCGCCGCCACCGCCCAGCGGTCAAGCGCCAGCATTCGCGCCGGCGCCACCGCGTGTTGCGCCGGGTCAAAGCCGTGCAGGTTGGCCAGCAGAAAGCGCGCGGTGTTGCGAATGCGGCGGTAGGCGTCGGTGGTGCGTTTCAGTATCTCCTCCGAAATCGCCATCTCGCCGCTGAAGTCGGTCGCCGCCACCCACAGCCGCAGCACATCGGCGCCGAAGCGCTCGATGACCTTCTGCGGCGCGACGACATTGCCGCGCGACTTGGACATCTTCTGCCCGCGCGCGTCCACCGTGAAGCCGTGCGTCAGCACTCCCTTGTACGGCGCCCGCCCGCGGCACGCCACCGAAGTCAGCAGCGACGACTGAAACCAGCCGCGGTGCTGGTCGGAGCCTTCCAGGTACAGGTCGGCGGGGCTGGCCAGTTCGTCGCGGCGTTCCAGCACGCAGGCGTGGGTGACGCCGGAGTCAAACCACACATCCAGCGTGTCGGTCGCCTTGTCGTATTCGCGCGCCTCGTCGCCCAGCAGTTCGCGCGCGTCGAGTTCAAACCACGCCTCCACGCCGTCCTTTTCCACCAGGCGCGCCACCCGCTCAATCAATTCGCGCGTGCGCGGGTGCGGCGCGCCGTCTTTTTTGGCGGTGAACAGCGCAATCGGCACGCCCCAGTGACGCTGGCGCGACACGCACCAGTCGGGGCGCGCCTCCAGCATGCCCTCCATCCGCGCGCGGCCCCACGCCGGCGTCCACCTCACGCCGGCGCACGCCGCCAGCGAGCGTTGCAGCAGGTGTTCGTGCTCCATGCCGACAAACCACTGCGGCGTCGCGCGCGAAATCACCGGCGTCTTGTGGCGCCAGCAGTGCGGGTAACTGTGCAGGTGGTCTTCGGCGTGCAGCAGCGCGCCGCGCCGCCTGAGCGCGGCGGCGATGTCGGCGTCGGCCTTGCGGATGTGCTTGCCGGCCAGTTCGCCCGCGCTTTGGTCAAACAGGCCGTCGCCGCCGACCGGCGTCGCCGCGGGCAACCGGTGGCGCAGGCCCAGAAGATGGTCGTCGGCGCCGTGCGCCGGCGCGATGTGCACGGCGCCGGTGCCGGCGTCGGTCGTTACATGGCCGCCGGGCGCCACTGGCACCTCGCGCCCGTCCAGCGGATGGCGCAGGCGCAGGCCGTCCAGCGCGGCGCCCTTGAAACGCGCCGCCGTGCTCGCCTGCGCCAGGCCGTAACGCGCCGCGCACGCTTCGGCCAAACTCTCGGCGACGACGACGCCGATGCGTTTGCCATCGCCGTCCGGTGTGCCGCCGCCGCGTGCGTCGCCGCCGCCGTTTGCGTCGCCGCCATGCTCGCCGCGCACGCCGCCATCGGGCAACACGCCTTCCAGCAGCACATAGTCCAGTTCCGGGTGCAGCGCGACGGCCTGGTTGGCGGGCAGTGTCCACGGCGTGGTCGTCCAGATGGCGATGCCTGCGCCGGCACCGGCGTCGGCGCCGGTGCGCCGCCGGAAGTCGTCGGCATCGGTTAT
>RKSI01000099.1 GCA_007570905.1 Gammaproteobacteria bacterium | reverse complement strand
CGCCAACCGCAACAGGAACACCGTCGGGAACCGCAACAACAATAACGGCTTCCGCGTCGCCCGTACGCTCGACGGCCTGAACCGGCGCCCTCAAGGGGGGCGGCGGGCGTGTACACGAGCGTCCAGGGGCGGTCATGATGAAAACCGGCGCTGGCGCCCTTTTGCCCCGTCGATGGCGGGGAAGGGCGTCACGCCACCCGGAAGATCCCGCGTCGCGCCCCTGAAACAATCCTTTCAACTTGCCTTGCGACTCGCCGTCCGGCGGCACTTGCGTGATTTTCTTCGGCAGGTGGCGCCGCCAGCCCGCACCCGCGAGACCGGCCCGGCGCCGGGGTTCGCCGCCTCCTGAAAAATCCGCCAATTTGTGCTGTATAATGGTTGCAAATGAACGATTGCTTGTGCAAGCTTGGTTTTGGCGGGCTTGCTCAAGCGGCCGGTTTCATTTTGATTGAAGCGGTTACACGCGGGGCGCCGCGCGCACTTTGCATGTAATTCCCTGATTCCCTTTGCAGGAGGAAATTCATCATGACAAAAGACACTTTCCCGATTTTGTGAAATGGCTGAGAGCATCCCGACCGGTGCTGTCGTAACAGGTGTTTTTGCCCTGATTGCCGCTGTTGTCGTTGGCTTGGCAGCGGTTGTCACAAGTTTGATTAAGGCGAGAAAAGAAAGAAAGCTCCACAATCAAACCCTCGCCATCGATATGATGGTGGATGCTTTTTGGAAAGATGAAGAACTTCTGGCCAAATTTACGCGCGTAATACAAATCAAGGACATCGAGAAGTATGCGTTGCCGAATCAGACAGTGCCGCGTGAAGAATGGCTGGAAAACCATTGCACTGTTGTGGAAATCCTTAATTATTTTGAAGTGATTGCCACAGGCGTCAAACGAAAGATTTACGACCGGGAAATCGTCGAAGATTTAATGAAAGGCTTGATTGTCAGGGTGTATAGAAAGACTCGTCCTTTTATTGTAGAACTGCGGGGGCAGGACGAAAAAGAATTTGCTGAAGGCAGCACAGAATTTGAAAAATTTGCCAAAGATTTGGAAAGCGGAAGAAAAGCCCGGAAAGGGTCCTTTTGATGCCGGCGGCTGCAACGCTTCGGGCATTGCATACAAACAGCGCGCCCACCACATCCCGCGTGTAACCGGCTTGCCGCTTCCCGCGCCGCCGGCCCGCGCCCGCGAGACCGGCCCGGCGCCGGAATTGAGAGGGAGGAAATTCATCATGACAAAAGACACTTTCCCAGTCTATTAAGGCGGAGGGCATTCCGACCGCCGCTGTCGGGACAAGCCCCTAAAACAACCCTTTCAACTTGCCTTGCGACTCGCCGTTCGGCGGCACTTGCGTGATTTTCTTTGGCAGGTGGCGCAGGCGGAAGGTTTCGCTGACGGCGTTGTCGTCGCCGGGATGCGCGAGCAGGCCGTTGGCGGGGTCTATGCGCGCCGAGACGATGTTGGGCGGCTTGAAGTAGGCGCGTTCGGGGCGGCCATCAAGGGCGCCGCGCATGAAATCTATCCACAGCGGCAGCGCCGCGACGGCGCCGGTCTCGCGCGCGCCGAGCGGGCGGTGGTCGTCAAAGCCGACCCACACGGTGCAGACGATGTCGCGGTTGAAGCCGGAGAACCAGGCGTCGCGCTGCTCGTTGGTGGTGCCGGTCTTGCCGGCGATGTCGCCGCGCCCGAGCGCACGCGCCTTGCGCCCGGTGCCGAAGCGGATGACATCGCGCATCATGCTCGTCATCTGCCATGCGATGTCCGCCGGAATCGCCTGCGGCGCGTATTGCGTGTTCGGCATGTCCAGCGGCACCGCCATCCCGGCGTCGCTGCCTTCGCTGCGGTTTTCGTGCAGTTCGCAGTCTTCGGTGCACAGTTTCAGCGGCTGCGCCTCGGCCACGGTCTTGTCCAGCACGCTGACCCTGCCGATCAGGTACGGCGCCGGCAGAAACCCGCCGTTGGCGAAGGCGGCGTAGCCGCGCGCGATTTCCAGCGGCGTGGCGGCGCCGGCGCCGAGCGCCAGCGTCAGGTTGTGAGGCTGGTCGGCGCGCTCAAAACCGAAGCGGCGGATGTAGTCGAGCGTCTTGTTGATGCCGATGCGGTCCACCAGTTTCACCGACACCAGGTTGCGCGAGAACTTCAGCGCCTCGCGCAGCCGCGTCGGCCCGTAGAACTTGCCGCTGTAATTCTGCGGGCGCCAGTCGCGGTTGTTGGGGTCGGTGAAGACGACCGGCGTGTCCTTGACCACGGTCGCCGGCGTGTAGCCTTCGTTGAGCGCGGCGGAATAGATGAACGGCTTGAAATTGGAGCCGGGCTGGCGCCGCGCCTGGACCGCGCGGTTGAACTTGCTGTGGTAGAAGTCAAAGCCGCCGGCCAGCGCCACAATCGCGCCGCTGCCGGCCTCGAGCGCGACCAGCGCGCCGCTGACGGCGGGGATGTGCGCGAGGCGCGGCGTCTCGCCGCTGCGAACGCGCACGATGTCGCCGGCCTGCGCCACCTGCGCCGCGCTGTCCGGGCGCGCGCCCATGCCGCCGCGCGCCAGCCGCGGCCGCGCCCAGCGCCACGCCGCCTCGCCGAGGCGCACGGCGTCGCCGCCTTTCAGCGCGATGTGCAGCGCCTCGTCGTCGGCGCCGACGACGATGCCGGGTTCCAGGCCGCCGACACCCGGCAGCGCCGCGAGTTCGCGCTCCAGCGCCGCCGGCGATTCCAGCACGGCGGCGTCCACCCGGCCCTCGGCGCCGAGCCAGCCGTGGCGCTCGCCGTAGGCCAGCAGCCCGTCGCGCAGACTGGCCTGGGCGCGGCGCTGCATCGCCGCGTCCACCGTCGTGCGCACTTCAAATCCGCCGGTGTAGGCTTCGCGCCCGTGGCGCTCGACCATCTCGCTGCGTATCATCTCGGCGATGTAGGGCGCCTCCAGTTCAATCTTCAGACTGTGCGGCGTCGCCGAGACGCCCTCATTGACCGCCGCGAGATATTCCTCGCGGTTGATCATTTCAAGTTCGCGCATCCGCTTCAGCACATAGTTGCGCCGCCCCAGCGCGCGTTCGGGATTGACCAGCGGGTTGGCGCTCGACGGCGACTTCGGCAGCCCCGCCAGCATCGCCACCTGCGCCAGCGACAATTCCGAAACGCCCTTGCCGTAATACACCTCCGCCGCCGCGGCGACGCCGTAGGCGCGCTTGCCGAGGAAGATCTTGTTCAGATAAAGGCCGAGTATCTCCTGCTTGTTGAACAGCCGCTCGATAATCAGCGCGAGGAAAATTTCCTTGATCTTTCTTTCAAAGGTGCGCTGGTTGGTCAGAAAGAAGTTGCGCGCCAGTTGCATCGTGATGGTGCTGCCGCCCTGCGTCTTCTGCCCGGTGCGTATCAGTTCCAGCGCCGCGCGTATCAGGCCGGCGTAGTCCACGCCGGGGTGCTCGAAGAAACGGTCGTCCTCGGCGGCGAGAAAGGCGTCGATCATCCGTTGCGGCACCTCGTCGGTGGTGACCGGTATGCGCCGCTTGTCGCCGAACACCGCCATCAGTTCGCCGCCGCGCGCATAGACCCGCAGCGGCGTCTGCAACTGCACATTGCGGATGGTATCGACCGCCGGCAGGTCGGAGGCGACCATCAGGTAGGCGCCCGCCGTCGCGATGGTGAGCAGCACGAAGAGCGAGAAAAACAGGCCCGCCGCCACAAACAGGATTTTGCGATACACTTTCAACCGTGCCAGACTTGCGGCCTTGACACGGCTGCAAGCCGAGAGGGATTGTAACACAATGAGACATCGCAATATTTTTCTGGTCGGGCCGATGGGTTCCGGCAAAACCGCGGTCGGCGCGGCGCTGGCGGCGCGGCTGGACCGCCCGTTTCACGACACCGACGCACTGGTCGTGCACGCCGCCGGCCTTGACATTCCGGCGCTGTTCAAGAGCGAGGGCGAGGCGCGTTTCCGGCTGCGCGAGGCCGCCATCGTGCGCGAACTCGCCGCCGGCAGCGGCATCGTCTGCGCCACCGGCGGCGGCTGCGTGCTGCTCGAGGAAAACCGCCGCCTGTTGAAGGACGGCAACCTGGTGGTTTATCTGCACGCCGGCCTCGACAACCGCGTCGCGCGCATCGGCGACGCCGCAGACAGGCCGCTGCTGCCCGGCGGCGATTTGCGCACGGCGCTGAAGTTGCTCGACGACGAGCGCGGGCCGCTTTACCTGGAAGTGGCCGACTGCACCGTCCACAACGACGGCAGCGTCGAGGCGGCGGTGGACGCGATTGTGCGCGCCGCAGGCCCGCAGCCTGAATGAAAACGCTGACGGTGGAACTGGCCGACAGGCGCTACCCGGTGCACATCGGGCGCGGGCTGCTGGCCGGCGCCGGCGCCT
>RKSI01000168.1 GCA_007570905.1 Gammaproteobacteria bacterium | reverse complement strand
GCGCGCTGCGCGACTGCCGCTGCCGCGCCGACTTCATCGGCGCAGGCCGCGACCGACTGGTGGCGGCGCGCGCCGTCGAACAAAGCAGCCGCCTTGTGCGCGATGGCCGCTTTCACCACATCGCCGACGCCGCCCACGCCGCGCCAATCTCGCACGCCGAACGCATTTGCGAAATCATCCGGCAATGCGCCGAACACGCGCGCGCGACGGCATGAAAGCCGGAACAACGCGCACGCCGGCAGCAGCGCACAACGCCATCAGATGAAAGCCATATCAAAATGCACACCGGAACAGCGCACAGCGGCATGAAAGGCATGGCAAAACGCACGCGGTAACAGCGCACAACAGCATGAACGGCATATCAGAACAACCCGGCAGCGGCACACAGCGGCATGAAGGCGTATCAACACGCGCGCCGGCAACAGTGCACGGCGGCACGACATGAAGGTCATCCACAAACGTCCCGCTATCAACAAGCGGGCGGTGCGCGAGTCGTTTGACCGCGCGGCGGCGGAATACGACGCGCACAGCGCGCTGCAACAGAAAATCGCCTGCGACCTGATTGAAGTCTGCGACCGCCTGTCGCCGCAGATGGAACGCCGTCCGCGCGCCGTTCTGGATGCCGGCGCCGGCACCGGCTACGGCGTGCGCCTGCTGCGCAGCCGTTTCCCGCGCGCGCGGATTGTCGGCCTGGACTTCGCGCCGCAAATGGTGCGCCGCGCCGCGCGCGGTTGCGACGCCGCCTCGCACTTTGTCTGCGCCGACGCCGAGCGCCCGCCGTTCGGCGACGGCGTCTTTGACCTGGTGTATTCCAGTTCGCTGGTGCAGTGGTGCGGCGAGCCGGGCGGCCTGTTCGGACAGTTTCGCCGCCTGATGCGCGCCGGCGGCTGGCTGCTGTTCTCAACCTACGGGCCGAAAACGCTGCACGAACTCCGCCAAAGCTGGGCCGCCGCCGACCGCTACGGCCACACGCTGGAGTTCCCCGGCGGCGCCGACCTGAAGAAGATGCTGCACGCGCGCGGCTTCAATGTGGAACTCTGCACGCGCCAACTGGAAGTGGTGCACCACCGCGGCGTCGGCGAACTGCTGCAACAACTGAAAAACAGCGGCGCCACCAACCGCCACGCCGCCGCCCGCCCCGGCCTGACCACACCGGCGGCGCTGCGCGAAATGAAGGAGCATTACCAAAACCGCTTCGGCGTGCGCGGCCTGGTCGCCGCCAGTTATGAAATCCTGATATTCGCGGCAAAGGCTGTGGGGCGCGAATAACGCGGTGGCGGCGCAGATGCAAAAAAGGCCACGCCTTGCGGACGGAACTGAACAGCGGCCAAGGGGGGTCTGAAAGCCGCAGCGAATACGAAGGCCGCGCCTTGTGGGGGGATGGCGCGGCCTGTGGGTGTGGGTTGTCGGGAGGGGTGTGTGGCGGGGTTTGCGGGCGGCGGGCAGTGCGCGGCGGGTCGCTAACTGACCAGGCCGATGCGGACGGAGCCGACGCCGCCGTCCATCGCGCCGATGCCCATCGCAACACCGAGGCCAATCCCCACCCCGGCTGCGGCGACTGCTGTGGCGCCCATGACGCCAATAGCGCCGACGATGGCGGCACCCGCGACGACGGAACCAATCGTGGCGCCCAGCGCCATCCCGGCGACGGTTGTCGCACCGCCGGTAATGCCTGCGGCGAGGCCGATAGCGCCCAGCGTCGAACCAAGCGCAAGCACTGCGGTCCCGATAAGGCCGACCTCGCCTCCGGCGATGGCGGCCATTTCCTCTTCGCTCAGGTCTGCCATCTTGACATCCAGTTCCGGGAAACACGGCACGGCGATGTGCACTTCATCGGCGGTGTTCTGCTTCATCACCACATCAAAGTTCTCAAACTTGTCCATTTCTTTCCTGGTGAGTTCCTTGTATTCGTCGCTGACCTTCGGACTGGCCAGCACGCAGCCGATGATGACGGATGCGAGTTCATTGATCATCGGCAGGGAAGTCCCCGCCTGCCCCGCAACCCCCGGCTGGCCGGCGGTGGGGGGGGGGGTCTGTTTGTTTTGTTGTGTGTTCATGTTCTGCATCTCCCGTGCAATCAGGAATTGGTAATAGTGCTACACTACTGCCACACTGCGGACAATGCAAGGCATGACACAAGTTTCTGAACGCCGCTTTGCGGGGCCGCGCCTGCGCCCGCAAGCCATTGATTTGCGACAAGATTTGCGATAATTTCCCGCCACAACCGCCGCCCGAATTGCCAACACAACAGGCCCATGCCCGATTCCATTCCCGCCGACTCGGTCGGCCTTGTCGAGACCCAATACCGGACTTTTGACGGCCCGCTGGCGCTGGATTGCGGGCGCGAACTGCCCGGCTTTACGCTGGCCTACGAGACCTACGGCACGCTGAACGACGCGCGCTCCAACGCGCTGCTGATTTGCCACGCGCTGTCGAGCGACCAGCACGCCGCCGGCTACCACAGCATGGACGACGCCAAGCCGGGCTGGTGGGACAGTTGCATCGGCCCCGGCAAGCCGTTCGACACCGACGAGTTTTTCGTCGTTTGCCCGAACAACCTCGGCGGCTGCAAGGGCAGCACCGGGCCGAACACGGCCAACCCGGAAACCGGCGAACTCTACGCCTCGGACTTCCCCATCGTCACCGTGCGCGACTGGGTGCGAAGCCAGAAACTGCTGGCCGACGCGCTCGGCATCACGCGCTGGGCGGCGGTGGCCGGCGGCAGCCTCGGCGGAATGCAGGCGATGCAGTGGGCGATAGATTATCCCGACCGCCTCGCGCACGCGCTGCTGATTGCGGCGGCGCCGAAGTTGTCGGCGCAAAACATCGCCTTCAACGAGGTGGCGCGCCAGGCCATCGTCTCCGACGCCGACTTCAACGGCGGGCGCTATTACGGCCAGCCGGCGCCGAAGAAGGGCCTGATGCTGGCGCGGATGCTCGGCCACATCACCTACCTGTCGGACGACGCGATGCGCGACAAGTTCGGGCGCGAGTTGAAGGAAGGCAAGTTGAACTTCAACTTTGACATTGAGTTTCAGGTTGAGAGTTACCTGCGTTACCAGGGCGAGTCTTTCACCAACCGCTTTGACGCCAACACCTATTTGCTGATGACCAGGGCGCTCGATTACTTCGACCCGGCGGCGGACTTCGGCGGCGACCTCGCCGCGGCCTTCGCGCGCACCGCGGCGCGCTTTCTGGTGGTGTCGTTCACCACCGACTGGCGTTTCCCGCCGGCGCGCTCGCGCGAGATTACGCGCGCGCTGGTGCAGGCCGGCAAGCAGGTGAGTTATTGCACCGTCAAGGCGCACCAGGGGCACGATGCGTTCCTGATGCCGGTGCCGCAATACCTGGCGGTGCTCGACGCCTACACCAGCCAGATACTGGCGGGCGTGTGATGCGCCCGGACCTTGAAATCATCCGCGACTGGATTGCGCCGGACTCGCGGGTGCTGGATCTCGGCTGCGGCGACGGCGAACTGCTGTGGTCGCTGCGCCGCGACCGCAACATCGCCGGCCTCGGCCTGGAGATTGACGATGACAACATCGTGAGATGCATTGAGCGCGGCGTCGGCGTCATTCAGATTGACCTGGACGAGGGCCTGCGCGACGACTTTGACGACCGCAGTTTTGATTATGTGGTGATGACGCAGACGCTGCAGGCGATGCGCCGCCCCGACCTGCTGCTGGACGAGATGCTGCGCGTCGGCAAGGAGGCGATTGTGACCTTTCCCAACATGGGGCACTGGCGCAACCGCATGCAGATGCTGCTGGGCGGCAACATGCCGGTTACGCCGGCGCTGCCCGCGGCGTGGTACGACACCGCCAACATTCACCTGTGCACCATCCGCGACTTTGAGGCGCTGTGCGAGAGCAGGAGCATCCGCCGCTTGCAGCGCACCACGGTGGACCACAACCACCGCGCCTCAACCGGCGCGCGCCTGCTGCCCAACCTGATGGGCGAGATTGCGATTTACCGGCTGGGGCGGGGCTGAAGCGCCCTTATGAACCGGGATGCGGCGCGATGAGGCGCCAGGTTCCGTTTCTCTCTATGGCGCGTTCGTCGCCGGCGGCGGTTTTCCATTGCAGGCGCAGTGTGAAAGCGCCGTCGTTGATTTTTATCATCAGTTTTGACGACAACCGCGCGCCCGGGTTGCCGCACGCGGCGCCGGCGGCGCGGCATTTCCACTGCGCCACCTGAAACCGCGCGAACGCCTTTGCGGTGCAGGCCGCGGCGCGGCAGTCGGGCGCGCCTTTCACGGTGTCTTCCAGGCCGGCGGCGTAGTCGCCGACACTGCCGGTGGCGGCGCCCGCGGCGCGCAGGTGGGCGGCGATTTCATCAAACAGCATCAGGCCGT
>RKSI01000183.1 GCA_007570905.1 Gammaproteobacteria bacterium | reverse complement strand
GCTCGGCGATGGCGGCGGCGGCGGCGGTGTCTGGCCGCTTTGTGGATGTGCGCGACTGGCGCGACTGAGGCCGGCGATGCGCGCGTTTCAGGTTGAACAGGGCATCGTCGCGCCGCTCGACCGCGCCAATGTGGACACCGACGCGATCATCCCGAAGCAGTACCTGAAGTCGGTCAAGCGCACCGGCTTCGGCCCCAATCTGTTTGACGACTGGCGTTATCTCGACCCGGGCGACATCGGCGACGACCACGCAAAACGCCGCCCCAACCCCGATTTTGTGCTGAATCTGGCGCGTTACCGCGGCGCCGGCATTTTGCTGGCGCGCGAGAACTTCGGCTGCGGCTCGTCGCGCGAGCACGCGGTGTGGGCGCTGATGGACGCCGGTTTCTTCGCCGTCATCGCGCCGTCCTTCGCCGAGTTGTTTTTCGGCAACTCGTTCAAGAACGGCCTGCTGCCGGTGCAGTTGCCGGACGCCGCGGTGGACGAACTGTTTGCGCGCACCGCGGCGCGCGAAGGCTACCGCCTGACGATAGACCTGCCGCGCCAGCGCGTCGGCGACGGCGAGTTGTCGTGGCCGTTTGAGGTGGATTCGTTTCGCAAGCGCTGCCTGCTCGAGGGGCTGGACGAAATCGCCCTGACACTGCGCCACGCCGCCGACATCCGCGCCTGCGAACAAAGACGCCGCCACGCCGCGCCCTGGCTGTTCAGCGACTGAACGGCGCGCAATGGAAACACGCGAACAATATCCGATTACGCTGGTGACGGCTTATTTTGAACTGGGCGGGAAACCCGGTTGTTCGGGGCGGGAAAACCCTTATCCGCGCTGGATAAGAAACTTCCTGCCGCTTGTCCGCTGGCCGTTGGTTATCTTCTGCGACGAACAGTCTTTGGACATGCTCAGGGAGGCGCGGGGGAACAAACCGGCGGTTTACCATGTCACCCGCCTTGAGGAGTTTTATGCATACAGGTATCTGGACGACTTGAAGCGCCTGCAATTTCCCGACGGGGAAGACGCCGAATTGTACATTGCACGCGGCTTAATCTGGCATGAGAAGCATCATTTTTTGCGGCAGGTGCTGTCGCAGAACCCTTATCACTCGGAGATGCTTTTCTGGTGCGATATCGGCCAGTTCAGATACGATCCGGACGGGCCCTGGTGGGGAAAGGGGCTGTCCGGCCGGATATCATTCCGTCTGTTTGAAGACATGGAATGGCCCAGTCCCGAAGTGTGCAGTGCGTGGCCGCAAGACAAGGTGATTCTGGTCAATTGGTGTTCCGTGCATATCCTCGCCCAATTTTTCGGAGGCGCGGTTGTGCCCGCAAGCCGGTGGTGTGACGCTTATTACCGGCGCCTTGAAGAACGAAAACAGAACGGAATTTTTGACTATCAGGAAGAGTTCACCATGGTGTCCTGCTGGAAGAGATGGCCGGAACTCGTGCATCTGATGCCGGGTTGTTTTATTCCGTGGAGGAGAAACTGGGACAGGCTGGGTTGCAAACGGTATGTCATGGACTGCACGCGGTTTCCGTGGACACACTTCAGGCTGGGTTACAAATGGCATTTCCTGAACGGCCGGCGGTTTCCGTGGAAATACTTTTGCAGAATAATCTTCTCCGGACTGGTGCGATGATGCATGCCGCAGGCAACGCAATGGAAACAGGCGAACAATACCCGATTACGCTGGTGACGGCCTGGTACAAAATCAGGCGCAGAGGCGAGTCCTCCTTTCGCCCGTACGAGGAATGGATGCGGAATTTGTTGTCTTATATCCGCTGGCCGCTGGTTGTTTTCGGTGAAGAGCAGTCGCTGGATGAAATGAGGCGAATGCGGGGGGACAAACCCGCAGTTTATCTTGCCGTCAATCCGGAGGAATTTATTGTCCGCAAATACTGGAGTGTTTTCCAGGATCAGTGCCCGGATCGTCCGGACAAGTCCGGCTCCCTGGACCCCAATCTCGCCATGGTCTGGAATGAGAAGTGCAACTTTGCCCGCCGTGCCGCTTCAATGAATCCGTTTGGCTCGGAGATGATATTCTGGTGTGATGTCGGTGCTTTCAGGGCAACCGCCAGTTACAACGAGCAGATGTTCCGTTTGTCGCAGCGCGTTGAATGGCCGAATTTGCGGGTGTGCCGGGCATTGCCGCAGGACAAGGTGGCGATTCCCGTCGTCAATCATCCGGGGCCATCATCCGGATTTCCCGGCCTGCCGCCGGAAAACGCGCCGACGCCGGATGGCGGCCAGCCGGCACTGGCGGTCAACGCCGGGTTCTGGGGAGGCTCACGCGAGGCTGTCATCCGCTGGGGTGACGCCTATTACGAATGTCTTGAACGCCGGGTCCGGGAGAAGCGCCGCATCCTGGTGGAAGAGCACATCATGAGCGAAGTTTGCATCACCCGCCCGGAACTGGTGCATTTGATCCCCCGCAGCGCCGTTTCCTGGGGAGGGGCCGCCGGTGAAGCGTCATGGACACATTACAGGTGGTACTATCTGAACGGCGGAAAATTCCCGCTGGGGTATTTGTGCAGGGAGGTGCTGCCGCGCATCGGCGATTTGGGGTTCATGAAATGGCTGGCGCTGACTTTGTGGCGGGGTGCTTTCAGAATCAACTGGAAGGCGCTGTGGCCCCTTGCCCGCGGCGGCGGGAACGGCGGGGGCCGCGCCGCCTGAGGCCGCGCGCGAACCGGTCATGACACGCTCCGGCAAACACATCTTGCTGCTGCCGGGCGACGGCATCGGGCCGGAGGTGGTGGCCGAGGCGGTCAAGGTCATCGACTATTTGCGCGGCGCCGGCGAGATTGCCGTTGAATGCGACTACGGGCTGATTGGCGGCAGCGCCTGCGACGAGTGCGGCGTTCCGCTGCCCGACGAGACGCTTAAGGCGGCGCGGCGCAGCGACGCGGTGCTGATGGGCGCGGTCGGCGGGCCGCAATACGAACGCCTGCCGCGCGAACGGCGCCCGGAACAGGGGCTGCTTGCGATACGCCGCGAACTCGGCCTGTTTGCGAACCTGCGCCCGGCGCTGTCGTTCGCGCCGCTGGCCGCGTGTTCGGCGCTGAAAGAAGAGAAAGTGTCGGGCCTGGACCTGCTGATAGTGCGCGAACTCACCGGCGGCGTTTATTTCGGCGAGCCGCGCGGCATCCGCACCGCGTCCGGCGGCCTGCGCGAGGGTTACAACACGATGGTTTACCGCGAGGACGAGATTGAGCGCATCGCGCGGGTCGCGTTTGACGCGGCGCAAAAGCGCGGCGGCAAACTGTGCTCGGTGGACAAGGCCAATGTGCTCGAGGTGTCGGAATTGTGGCGCGATGTCGTTGAGCGCGTCGCGCGCGACTATCCCGGCGTTCGCCTGAGCCATCTTTATGTGGACAACGCCGCAATGCAACTGGTGCGCGAGCCGAAGCAGTTTGATGTGATGGTAACCTCCAACCTGTTCGGCGACATCCTGTCGGATCTGGCGGCGATGCTGACCGGCTCCATCGGCCTGTTGCCGTCGGCGTCGCTGAACGGCGCCGGCGCCGGCCTTTACGAGCCGGTGCACGGTTCGGCGCCCGACATCGCCGGACGCCAGATTGCCAACCCGCTGGCCGCGATTCTGTCGCTGGCGATGCTGCTGCGCCATTCGCTCGGCCTGCCGGAACCGGCGGCGCGGCTTGAGCGCGCGGTGGCGGCGGCGCTGGCGCGCGTTCGCACCGCCGACATAGCCGGCGGCCTGGCGGCGGTTTCAACGGCGCAAATGGGCGACGCCGTGGTGGAATGTTATGCTGGGTAAATGGCGGTGAAGAAAGTCAATGTGGCGGTTGTCGGCGCCACCGGCGCGGTCGGCGAGACGATGCGCCGGGTGCTGGAAGAGCGCGATTTTCCGGTCGCCGAACTGCATCTGCTGGCGAGCGCGCGCTCGGCGGGCGCGGCGCTGGATTTCAGGGGCCGCCGGGTCGTTGTCGCCGACCTGGAGAAGTTTGATTTCGCCGGCACGGACATCGCGCTGTTCTCGGCGGGCGCGGCGGTGTCGCGGCGCCACGCGCCGCGCGCCGCCGCCGCCGGCTGCGTCGTCGTGGACAACACCTCGTGCTTTCGCCGCGACGACGACATTCCGCTGGTCGTGCCCGAAGTCAACCCGCAGGCTCTGGCGGGCCATGCCAACCGCGGCATCGTCGCCAACCCGAACTGCTCGACCATCCAGTTGGTGGTCGCGCTGAAACCGCTGCACGACCGCTTTCGCATCACGCGCATCAATGTCGCCACCTACCAGGCGGTGTCCGGCGCCGGGCGCCGCGCGGTGGATGAAATGCTGGCGCAGACGCGCGCGCTGCTCGACGGGCGCGCGGCGGCGAACGGCATGTATCCGAAGCGCATCGCGTTCAACGCGCTGCCGCAGATTGATGTGTTTCTCGACAACGGCTACACCAAAGAGGAAATGAAGATGGTGTGGGAAACCCGCAAGATATTCGGCGACGACGCCATTCGCGTCAATCCGACGACGGTGCGCGTGCCGGTGGTGCACGGCCATTCGGAGGCGGTGCACATTGAGTGCGAGCGCGATGTGCACCTCGGCGAGGCGCGCGCGGCGCTGGCCTCCGCCGCCGGTGTCACGCTGATGGACGAGCGCCGCGACGGCGGCTGGCCGACGGCGGCGACCGACGCCGACGGCAGCGACGAGGTCTTCGTCGGGCGTCTTCGCAAGGACATCTCGCATCCGCGCGGGCTGGACTTGTGGGTTGTCAGCGACAATCTTCGCAAGGGCGCGGCCACCAACAGCGTGCAAATCGCCGAGCGCCTGCTGCGCGAGCACCCGGCCGCCGGGGATTGCGCGTGAAACGCCTCGCGCTGCCGCTGCTGCTGCTGTGCCCCGCGCTGCACGCGCTGGAACTGGGCGAGGTGGTCGTTGAGAGCGTTTCCGGCGAGACGCTTGACGCGCGCATTCCGCTGCTGGAAATCAGCGCCGCCGGGCACGGCGTGCTGCGCCTGATACGCACCGACCGCGCGGCCTACGCCGAGACCGGGCTGGACTACGCGCCGCTGCACGAGCGCATCGTGATGGAACTGGTGCCGGCGGCGACGCCGCCGCATGTCGCCGTCAGCAGCATCGGCCCGGTTAACGAGGCCGCGTTCAATCTGCTGGTCGGCATCGTGCATCCGAACGGCACGCTGCTTGAGCCGGTGCGCATCGTGCTGGCCGCGCCGCCGCCGCCACGGCAGCCGGCGGTGATGACGCCGCCCGAAGTGCTGGCGCGGCTGCTTGCATTGCTGGCCGCGGATTCCGGCAGGCCGCGCACCGAGGTGTTTTCCGAACTGAAGAATCTGACGGACGGGCGCGCCTACCGCGCCGGTGAAAAGCGGCTGGTGATGCGTTTTCTGCGAACCGATTTCGCGCCGGACTTTGTGGACGGCGTCGCCGCGCTGCTGGGCGACGACGCCGCGGTTGTTTTCGGGCGCCGCCTTGATGACGGGCGCGGCGCCTTCGCGTTGTCCGAGGCGCTGTTCGGCGACGGGCAGTATGCGGCGCTGGGCGGGTTGCTGGCGGCGGGCACCGTCAGCGCGATGCGCGAAGGCGAGAATGTGCCGCAGCGCCTCGTCTATCTGAAAGAGAAAATTGCGGCGCTTGAAAACCGGATTGTGGAACTCGGCCACGCGCTTGAACGCGCCGGGCGCGACGAGGGCGGCGCGGCGCCGCGCAGCCGCTGGTGGAACATTCTGCACGCGGTGCTGGCCGAGTACGGCTGGGACAACCGCCGCCTGCTGACGCGGCCCGTGTGGACGGGTATCGCCGCGTTGTGGGGCGTGCTTACGCTGTTGCTGATGTGGCGGCAGTGGCGGCGCCTGCGCGCGGCGGCATTGATGGCGCGCTCGGTTGAGGCGGCGATAAAGCAGCCGCTGGAGTCGTCGGCGGCATCGCCTGCGCCGTCATCGCCGGCGTCGTCGGTTCCGCCATCGCCGGCGTCGCAATCATCACCGCCGGTTCCGCCATCGTCTTCGGCATCGCCGGCTTCGCCGCCACCATCTCCGCCGCCATCTCCGGCGCCGTCGGCTCAGCCGTCGTCATCCCCGCCGCCGTCCCCGCCGCCATCATCCGGCGGTGTTTTGCCCGGGCAGCGGGAACTGGAGCGCATGCGCGGCGGCGGCGAGGACGCCGAACAAGGCGGCAACGAGGTGGCCGGCAAACTGCACCTTGCATATGTTTATATCGAGATTGGCGAGAGCGCAAAGGCCGCGGCGCTGCTCGGCGAAGTCATCCGCGACGGCGACGAGAGCCAGGTTGAACAGGCGCGCCTGTTGCAGGGGAAACTCGGGTGAAGTTTGCGTCATGCCTGGAGTACGACGGAACGGATTTTTCTGGATGGCAAAGCCAGTCGCACGCCCGCAGCGTTCAGGACTGCGTTGAGGCCGCGCTGTCAGCGGTCGCCGACCACGAGGTCAAGGTGGTTTGCGCCGGGCGCACCGACGCCGGCGTTCACGCCACCGGCCAGATAGTGCATTTTGAATCCGGCGCCGCGCGCGCCGAAGAAGACTGGTTGCGCGGCGCCAACAGCCACCTGCCGGACGATGTGCGCGCGCGCTGGGTGCGCCCGGTGGCCGCCGATTTTCACGCGCGTTTCAGCGCGCTGCGGCGGCGTTACCGCTATGTGATACTGAACGCGCCGGTCGCGCCGGCGCTGCTGCGCCGCCTGACCGCGCCGGTGCGCCGCCCGCTTGACGCCGCCGCGATGCACGACGCCGCGCAGGCGCTGGTCGGCGAGCACGACTTCAGCGGCTACCGCGGCGCCGGCTGCCGTTCGCGGACGCCGATGCGCCGCGTTGAAAGCGTCGCCGTGCGCCGCGACGGGCGCTTTGTCTATATGGACATCTGCGCCAACGCCTTTCTGCAACATATGGTCAGGAACATCGCCGGCGTGCTGGTGGAAATCGGCTGCGGCGACCGCCCGCGCGACGGCGCGCGCCGGGTGCTTGAATGGCGCGACCGCACGCGCGGCGGCGTCACCGCCGAAGGCGCCGGCCTTTACCTGGTTGCGATAGAATACGACGCGCGTTACGCCCTGCCGGGCGACGCGGTGTGGCCGCGCTTCTAAGGCGCCGCCCGCCCCGGATGTATGCATGGCCCTGATAGTTGAAAAATTCGGCGGCTCGTCGGTCGGTTCGGTCGAGCGCATCCGCCATGTCGCCTCTATTGTCGCGGCGGACCGCGGGCGCGGCGACGATGTCGTCGTCGTGCTGTCGGCGATGAGCGGCGAGACCGACCGCCTGCTGGAACTGGCGGCGCGCATTGATGCGCGCTGCTGCGGGCGCGAACTCGACATGTTGCTGGCCACCGGCGAACAGGCGAGCGCCGCGCTGCTGGCGATGGCGCTGGCGGCGGAGGGCGTCGCCGCGGTCTCGCTGACCGGCGCGCAGGCGCGCATCCTGACCGACGCCGCGTGGAACCGCGCGCGCATCACCGGCATCGAGGCCGGCGCGATACGCCGCCATCTCGACGCCGGCAAGACGGTGATCGTCGCCGGCTTTCAGGGCGTGGACGGCGGCGGCAACATCACGACGCTCGGGCGCGGCGGTTCGGACACCAGCGCCGTCGCCGTCGCCGCCGCGCTCGGCGCGCAAGAGTGCCGCATCTACAGCGATGTGGACGGCGTCTATACGACCGACCCGCGCGTCGTCAACAAGGCGCGGCGCCTCGACCGGATTACCTTTGAGGAAATGCTCGAGATGGCGAGCCTCGGCTCCAAGGTGCTGCAGATACGCTCGGTGGAACTGGCGGGCAAGTATAATGTGCCGCTGAGGGTGCTCTCGACCTTCAGGCCGGGGCCGGGCACCCGCATCACCTACGAGGAAAAAAGCTTGGAAAATCCGGGTATTGCGGGCATCGCGTTTCAGCGCGACGAGGCCCAGTTGACGGTGCGCGGCGTGCCCGACAAGCCGGGCGTGGCGGCCAGGCTGCTGGGGCCGGTCGCCGACGACGGCATTGAGGTGGACATGATAGTCCAGAATGTCGGCTCGCGCGACGGCGCCGCCGACTTCACCTTCACCGTTCACCGCCGCGACTACGAGCGCGCCAGGGCGATTCTGGAAAAGACGGTGGCTGCGCTCGGCGCCGGGCGCGTCCGCGGCGACGACTCCATCGTCAAGGTTTCGCTGGTGGGCGTCGGCATGCGCTCGCATTCGGGCGTGGCCGCGAAGATGTTTCGCGCGCTGGCCGGCGAGGGAATTGACATCCGCATGATCTCCACTTCCGAGATCAAGATTTCGGTGGTGCTCGAGGAGAAAAACATGGAAACCGCGGTGCGCGTTTTGCACGACGCCTTTAATCTGGAAAGCGGCGGCTCGCTGTGAGCGCCCGCTGCGGCGGCGTTTTGTCTTGCGGTGTCTTGCGGTATAATGGGCGCCCGAACCACAAGAGGTTTTCAAGTGTTGATTTTAACCAGAAGGGTGGGCGAGGCCCTGATGATAGGTGACGATGTGACCATCACCATACTCGGCGTGCGCGGCGGCCAGATTCGCGTCGGCGTCA
The DNA here is from genome assembly GCA_007570905.1 of Gammaproteobacteria bacterium. Taxonomy (GTDB): domain Bacteria; phylum Pseudomonadota; class Gammaproteobacteria; order Poriferisulfidales; family Oxydemutatoraceae; genus Oxydemutator. The sequence goes on along the minus strand of RKSI01000183.1, from coordinate 900 downwards.
GCGCGCCGAAGGAGACGCCGGTGCACCGCGAAGAAGTGTATGAAAAGATGCGGCAAGAAGGCGCCGCGCCCGTCCCGCAGGCCTCCATCGGCGCCGCGTCCGAAGACACCGCCCCGCAAGCCGAAATAATCTGACCCGCCCCGCCGCGGGCGCGGGAAATGTCGTGCTACGATTGCCGCCGGAGAGATGGCCGAGTGGTTGAAGGCGCTCCCCTGCTAAGGGAGTATGGGGTGATGAGCCTCATCGAGGGTTCGAATCCCTCTCTCTCCGCCACTTGCTGAGGCCGCAAACGGCGATGCAGCGGGCCTGGCAAAAGACCGTGTGGATGTACTGGGAGAACCCTCCCGGCTGTTCCAGACCCGTGTGGCTGGACTTGTGCCTGGAGACCATCCGCAGGCGTCTGGGTTCGTGGGAGTTGCAACTGCTGGATGAGCGCTCCGTCACGGACTACCTTGACCTTCCACGCGCGGTGCTGAAAGGCCCCGTGCGCCTCGACACCAAGGCGGATTACATAAGATACGCGCTGCTGTACCGCTACGGCGGCCTGTGGCTTGACTGCGATTTCATCCTGCTGAAAGAGATTGACGAACTGGCCGCTCCGCTGGAGCGGGCGGATTTTGTCATCAGCGCGGACAAAAACGAGCGGGGCGAATTGGGCGTGATTCATACCAGCATGATGGCCTCCGTTCGCGGCTGCGGCATTCCCGGAGAAGCCATGACCACCCTGAATCGTGCTTTGGGCTGCACAAGCCGCGCCGGTTTGAGAAACAGGCTTCGCTACCTGGCAAAGAGATGTTTGCCGCATCTTTATCAGAAGCCTTTCATCGCGGTGGGCAAAGGCCCCGGCCTGTTCAGTCACATTCTGCCGAAATATCCGTTCCATGCATGGCCGGCCCGCCG
>RKSI01000133.1 GCA_007570905.1 Gammaproteobacteria bacterium | reverse complement strand
ATATTGATCATGCCTGAGAACATGAGCGAGGAACGCCGCGCCTGCATGAAGGCGTACGGCGCCGAGATTATCCTGGTGCCGGAAGAGGCGAGCATGGAGGGCGCGCGCGACCTCGCCGCCGAGATGGGGCGCGACGGCAAGGGCCTGGTGCTGGACCAGTTCGCCAACCCCGACAACCCGCTGTCGCATTACCGCGGCACCGGTCCCGAAATCTGGCGCGACACCTTCGGCGGCCTGACGCACTTCGTCAGTTCCATGGGCACCACCGGCACCATCGTCGGCGTCTCGCGCTTTCTGAAGGAGAAGAACCCGGCGGTGGAGATTATCGGCGTGCAGCCTGCGGAAGGCTCGAAAATTCCCGGCATCCGCGCGTGGCCGCCGGCCTATCTGCCGAAGATTTACGACGCATCGTGCGTGCACCGCATGCTCGAGGTGTCGCGCGACGACGCCGAGGATGTGATGCGCCGGATGGCGGCGGAAGAGGGCATCTTCTGCGGCGTCTCGTCGGGCGGCTGCGTGCACGCCGCGCTGCGCGTCGCGCGCGAGGAACGCGGGCGCGTCGTCGTCGCCATCGTCTGCGACCGCGGCGACCGCTACATCTCAACGGGGGTTTTCCCGGCGTGAAAGTCCTGGTGTACGACATTGAGACGGTGCCCGACACGCAGTCCGGGCGGCGCCTGCTGGGCCTCGGCGACGACCTGCCCGACGCCGACATCGTGCGCGCGCTGGAGCAGATACAGTTTCAGAAGAACGGCAGAACCTTTTTGCCGCACCACCTGCACCGCATCGTGTCAATTTCGCTGCTGCTGGCGTCGGCGTCGGACGAGCCGACGCTGTGGTCGCTGGACGGCGACGAGGCCGAGATACTGGAGCGTTTTTTCACCGGCATAGACCAGTATGCGCCGCAACTCGTCAGTTGGAACGGCGCGCACTTTGACTTGCCTGTCATCCACTACCGCTCGCTGCTGCACGGCATCATCGCGCCGCGCTACTGGGAGACCGGCGAGGAAGAACGCGAGTTTCGCTTCAACAACTACCTCAACCGCTACCACTGGCGCCACCTCGACCTGATGGATGTGCTGTCGCTCTACGACTACCACGCCGCCGCCTCGCTCGACAACATCTCCAAACTCATCGGCGCGCCCGGCAAGCAGGGCATGGACGGCGGCCAGGTGTGGGAGGCGTTTCAGGCCGGCGAGCGCGAGCGCATCAGCAACTATTGCGAGACCGATGTGCTGAACACCTACCTGGTGTTCCTGCGTTTTGAGATGATGCGCGGGCGCATCGGCAGGGACGCCTGCGACGAGCGCTGCCGGCGCCTGCGCGAGATGCTGGAAGCCTCCGGCAAGCCGCACCTCGAGGAGTTCGCCGCGCTAATGCAGCAGTAGTTTCTCGGCCACGCGCAGGTAGATGTCCGACAGCCGCGCCAGGTCGGCGGCGATGACATGTTCGTCCACCTGGTGGATGCTGGCGTTGACCGGGCCGAGTTCCACCGTCTGAATGCCGTGCGGCGCGATGAAGCGCGCATCGGATGTGCCGCCGCCGGTGGACAGCCGCGGTTCGCGCCCGGTGACCTCGCGCACCGCCTCGCGCGACGCCGCCAGCAATTCGCCGTGCGCGGTGACGAACGGCACGCCCGACAGCCGCCATTCAATCCGCCAGTTCAGCCCCTCGGCCTCGAGCATCGCGGCCACGCGCCGCTTCAGTTCGTCCTCACCGGTCTCGGGAGAGAAGCGGAAGTTGAAATCAATGCGGAGGTCGCCGGGAATGACATTGTCGGCGCCCGCGCCTGCGCGCACCGCCGACACCTGAAAGGTGGTCGGCGGGAAGTCGTCGTTGCCCTCGTCCCATTGCCGCGCGCACAACTTTGCCAGCAGCGGCGCGGCCAGGTGAATCGGGTTGCGCGCCAGATGCGGGTAGGCGACATGCCCCTGCTTGCCGCGTATCGTCAGACTCGCCGACAGCGAACCGCGGCGCCCGTGCCGGATGGTGTCGCCCAGATGCTCCTCGCTTGACGGCTCGCCGACGACGCACCACGCGATGCGCTCGCCGCGCGCCAGCAGCGTGTCCATGATGTGGCGCGTGCCGTCGCGCCCCGCGCCTTCCTCGTCGCTGGTCAGCAGCAGCGCGATGGAGCCGCGGTGGCGCGGGTGCGCCTCGGCGAAGCGCCGGCACGCGCACACCATCGCCGCGAGGCCGCCCTTCATGTCGGCGCTGCCGCGCCCGTAAAGCAGGGCGCCGTCCTCGGCGGCGTCAAACGGCGGGTGTTTCCATGCCGCGCCGTCGCCCGCCGGCACGACATCGGTGTGGCCGGCGAACACCAGCAGCGGCGCCGCGTCGCCGCGCCGCATCCATGAATTGACGACCTCGCCGCAGTCCATCACCTCGCGCGCGAAGCCGCAGCCGGCGAGGCGCTCGTGTATCAGTTGCTGGCAGCCGGCGTCGTCCGGCGTCACCGATGGGCGGCGTATCAACTCCTTTGCGAGGTGCAGCGTGTCGTCAGTCAAGGTCGCGCAACAGTTGGTTGATTTCAATCTTGCCGCGGGTCTTGTCGTCCACCTGCTTGACGATGACGGCGCAGTAGAGGCTGTGGCTGCCGTCCGCCGCCGGCAAACTGCCGGAGACCACGACCGCACCCGCCGGAATGCGCCCGTAGGTGGTCTCGCCGGTCATGCGGTTGTAGATGCGCGTGCTGCGCCCGATATACACGCCCATCGAGACGACGGCGCCGCGCTCGACGATGACGCCCTCGACGATTTCCGAGCGCGCGCCGATAAAGCAGTCGTCCTCGATGATGGTCGGCGCCGCCTGCAACGGCTCCAGCACGCCGCCGATGCCGACGCCGCCGGACAGGTGCACATTCTTGCCGATTTGCGCGCACGAGCCGACCGTCGCCCAGGTGTCCACCATCGTCGCGCTGTCCACAAATGCGCCGATATTGATGTAGCACGGCATCATCACGACGCCCGGCGCCTGGTACGAGCCGTAGCGCGCAATCGCCGACGGCACGATGCGCACGCCGTTTTTCGCAAGGTCGCGCTCGTCGCAGCCGGCGTGCTTCAAACGCACCTTGTCATAAAAGCGCGTGTAGCCGGCGTCCACCATGCGGTTTTCGCGCAACCGGAACGACAGCAGCACGGCCTTTTTCAGCCACTGGTTGACGCGCCATTCGCCGCCGCTTTTCTCGGCGACGCGCAAACTGCCGTCGTCCAGCCCGGCAAGGCATTGCTCGACCGCCCGGAGCACCTCCGGCGGCGCCGTCGCGGGCGTGATTTGCGCGCGCTCTTCAAACGCGCGCTCTATGATTTCGGCCAGTTCATCCATTGGTTCGTCCGTCGGTTTGTCGGTTGATTTGCCGGTTCGCCGGCGGCGGGCGCCGCTTTGTCGCATTGGCCGCCGCCATGCGCGCAGGCTTTCAGAACGCCTCGTCAGGGCGCCGCGTCAGCACTTCGTGGCCGGTCCCGGTTACCAGGATGGTGTGCTCCCATTGCGCCGACAGCGAATGGTCGCAGGTGACGACGGTCCAGCCGTCGGGCAGCAGGCGCACATGGCGCTTGCCGGCGTTCAGCATCGGCTCGATGGTGAAGGTCATGCCCGGCGCCAGTTCCTCGCCGGTGCCGGGCCTGCCGTAATGCAGCACCTGCGGCTCCTCGTGGAATTCAAGGCCGATGCCGTGCCCGCAATACTCGCGCACGACGCTGTAATGGCGGCGCTCGGCGTAGCGCTGAATCGCGTAGCCGACATCGCCCAGCCGGGCGCCGGGCCGCACCGCCTCGATGCCGCGGTGCATCGCCTCGCGCGTGGCCTCGACCAGGCGCCGCGCCTGCACGCCGGTCTTGCCGACGCTGAACATGCGGCTGGTGTCGCCGTGGTAGCCGTCCTTGATGACGGTGACATCCACATTGATGATGTCGCCGTTCTTCAGCCGCCGCGGACCGGGAATGCCGTGGCACACCTGGTGGTTGACCGAGGTGCAGACGGATTTCGGAAAGCCCTTGTAGTTCAGCGGCGCCGGAACGCAGCCGAGGTCGCCGACGATGTAGTCGTGGCAGATGCGGTTGATGGCGTCGGTCGTGACGCCGGGCGCGATGTGGGACTCGATCATCTCGAGCACTTGCGCGGCCAGCCGCCCGGCCACGCGCATTTTGCCGATTGCTTCGGGCGATTTGATGTCAGCCATGCTCCAGGAAACCGGGTGAAACGCCAGTTTATCACACCGCCGCGCCCGCGGCGGGCGGGTGCTGTGGCGGCTTGCCTTGCGCGGCGGTTTGCGGTTATAATACCGCGTTTCCCGGAGGAACTTTGTATATGCAAAAATGGAAATTTGGGACATGCCGGAAGTAACCGTGCGCCAGTTGTTCGAGGCGGGCGTTCACTTCGGGCACCG
>RKSI01000049.1 GCA_007570905.1 Gammaproteobacteria bacterium | reverse complement strand
CCCCCCTCCGGTCTCAACTGCCGCCGTATCCCGTCCACATCGCCCAGAAACCACAGCGACTGTATCTTCCCGTCCCGAATGTCAAAGAACGCAATCGCATCCCATTTGATAATCTTGCCGGTCGCCTCCACGCCGAACATCGGGTTGCGGTGCTTGCCGTAGAAAAGCATCTTCGCCGCTATCTTGTTTCCTTCCGAAATCATGTCATCAAGTTCGCAGCGAAAGTTTTCCAGCGCCTTGCGAACGCCGTCAATATAGTCAATGAAACGGTCCAGCCCCGAGTTGGTCACCCCGAGTGAACTTCTGAAAGTAACATTCGCGGCGAAAATCTCGTTGGCGATCGCGTGGTCGCCCTCGCACCACATCTTCTCAAATTGTCTGATAATTTCCCTGTTGTCCATGTCGGCCTCCCGAAACCGTGTGTTGGGTTGTGTGAATGTGCGCCGCGCCGCCGCCTGTGCCGCCGGCGCCGCTCCACACGCCGCCGGCGCAGTGTCGGCGCGCCATTGATGCACTATTGGCGCGGCATTATAAGGGGTGGGGTGTAAAATCACTCCCGATGACGACGACACCCGCCAACCCGGCCTGGCCGCCACTCATCCCCGCGGGCGCGCGCCTGCCGGACTTCGGGCGGCGTCTTGTCGCCGGCGTGGACGAGGCGGGCAGGGGCGCGCTCGCCGGGCCGGTGGTCGCGGCGGCGGTGATTCTCAACCCGCAACTGCCGGTGGAAGGCTGCGCCGACTCCAAGACCCTCAGCGCCGAACAAAGGCAGACGCTTGCCGCCGCCATCAAGCGCGACGCGCTGGCGTGGGCGGTGGCGAGCGCCGATGTCGGCGAGATATACGAACTGAACATCCTGAACGCCACAATGCTGGCGATGTCGCGCGCGCTGCGCGGCCTGAAGGTGGCGCCGCAACTGGCGCTGATAGACGGCAACCGGCGCCCCGAGACTGCCGTCGCGTGTTGCGCGGTCATCGGCGGAGACGCCCGCGTCGGCTGCATTTCAGCGGCCTCCATCCTTGCCAAGACCGAGCGCGACCGCCAGATGGTGCGCCTGCATTCGTCATGGCCGGCGTGGAATTTCGCCGCGCACAAGGGCTATGGCACGCCCGAACACCTGCGCGCGCTGCAAACCCACGGCGCCTGCGACATCCACCGCAAGCGCTACCGCGGCGTCCGCGAAACCCTCGCGCAGGAACACCCGCAACAGCACCCGCAACAGCGCGCGCAAGACCGCCGGCAACAATGCCCGCAACAACGCCCGCGGCAACATACACAAAAGCACCGCCGGCAACGCTTGCAGGAATCCCGGCAGCAGCAACCGCAAGAACCCCGCCGGCAACCCGCGCAACAACGCCTGCCCAAATAACAAAACCGCCGCAATGAAAACACCGCCGTTCATCCACCTGCACCTGCACACCGGCTATTCCATCAGCGACGGCCTGCTGCGCATCCCCGAATTGATGGAGGAAACGGCGCGCCGCGCGACGCCGGCGGTGGCGCTGACCGACCTCAACAACCTGTTCGCCGCCATCAAGTTCTACGGCGCGGCGATTGAACACGGCATCAAGCCCGTCATCGGCTGCGAACTGCACATCCGCGCCGACGACGCCAACGGCGCCGACGATGAAATCGTGCTGCTGTGCGGCGACGAGCGCGGCTACCACAATCTCACGCGCCTCGTCAGCCGCGCCTACATTGAAGGCCAGGAACACGACACGCCGCACATCCTGCGCGACTGGCTGGAAGACTGCAACGACGGCCTGATTGCGCTGTCGGGCGGCGTGCGCGGCGACATCGGCAAGGCGCTGGCGAACGGCGAGCGCAAGCGCCTCGACCGCGCGCTGTCGTTCTGGACCGGGCTGTTCGCCGACCGCTACTACATAGAGTTGCACAACACCGGGCGCGAGGGCGAGAAGGAATACCTGCAAAGCGCGCTGGCGCTGGCGGCGAAGGCGGCGCTGCCGGTGGTGGCGACCAACGATGTGCGCTTTCTGAAGCGCGATGATTTCGAGTCGCACGAGGCCAAGGTGTGCATCAGCCAGGGTCACATCCTGGCCGACAAGCGCCGCCCGCGGCGTTACAGCCCGGAGCAATACCTGAAAAGCGACGAAGAGATGGCGCAGTTGTTCGGCGATGTGCCGAGCGCGCTGGAAAACACCGTGGAGATTGCGGCGCGCTGCACGCTGGAACTGGAATTCGGCAAGACGCTGCTGCCGGAATTCCCGCTGCCCGAAGGCGAGACCGCCGCCGGCAAGATCACCGCCGACGCCCGCGCCGGGCTGGAACGCCGCCTTGCCGGCGTGGAGCCTTCGGCGCACGAACAATACCACCGGCGCCTCGCCTCCGAACTCGAGATCATCGCCAACATGGGCTACGAGAGTTACTTCCTGATAGTCGCCGACTTCATCGCGTGGGCGAAGCGCGAGGGCATACCGGTCGGGCCGGGGCGCGGCTCCGGCGCCGGTTCGCTGGCGGCGTGGGCGCTCGGCATCACCGAACTTGATCCTATTCATTACGACCTGCTGTTTGAGCGTTTCCTGAATCCGGAACGCATCTCCATGCCCGACTTTGATGTGGACTTCTGCATAGACGGGCGCGACCGCGTCATCCAGTATGTCGTCGAGCGTTACGGGCGCGACCGCGTCAGCCAGATCATCACTTTCGGCAGCCTCGGCGCGAAGGCGGCGGTGCGCGATGTGGGCCGCGTGCTGGGGCATTCCTACGGCTTTGTGGACCGCATCGCCAAACAGATACCCAACCACCTCAACATCACGCTGGACGAGGCGCTGGCGCAATCAAGGGAACTCACCGAATGGCGCCGCGACGACGACGATGTGCGCCAGATTCTGGACGACGCCCGCAAACTCGAGGGCCTGGCGCGCAACCCGGGCCGCCACGCCGGCGGCGTCGTCATCTCGCCGACGCCGGCGGAAGATTACACCGCGCTCTACTGCGAACCCGGCAGCCGCAACGCGGTGACGCAGTTTGACATGAAGGACATCGAGAAAATCGGCCTCGTCAAGTTTGACTTTCTCGGCCTGAAGACGCTGACGGTCATCGCCCGCGCCGTCGCCCACCTGCGCGAACGCGGCGCCGCCGACATCGACATCGCGCGCATCCCGCTGGATGACGCCAAAGTGTACAAACTGCTGCGCGACGGCGACACCGCCGCCATCTTCCAGTTGGAATCCGAAGGCATCCGGCGGCTGATGAAAAACCTGAAGCCCGACCATTTCAACGACATCGTCGCGCTGGTCGCGCTGTACCGCCCGGGGCCGCTGCAATCCGGCATGAGCGACGAATACGCCGAACGCAAGCACGACACCGCGCGCATCAGTTACCCGCACCCCGACATTGAGCCGATCCTGAAGCCGACCTACGGCGTCATCCTCTACCAGGAGCAGGTGATGCAGATTGCGCGCGTGCTCGCCGGTTACACGCTCGGCGCCGCCGACATCCTGCGCCGCGCGATGGGCAAGAAAGACACCAAAGAGATGGCAGAACAGCGCACGGTGTTCGTCAAGGGCGCGGTGGCGCGCGGCGTGGGCAAAGGCACCGCCACGCGCATCTTCGACCTGATGGAGAAGTTCGCCGACTACGGCTTCAACAAGTCGCATTCGGTGGCCTACGCGCTGCTCGCCTACCAGACCGCGTGGCTCAAGGTCAACCATCCGGGCGCGTTCATGGCGGCGGTGATGTCCGCCGACATGGACGACACCGACAAGATCGTCTATCTGATCGGCGAGTGCCGGCTGATGGATATTGCAGTCGAGCCGCCCGACATCAACCGCTCCGAACACGGCTTCGCCGAGGTGGACGGCGGCGGCATCCTCTACGGCATGGGCGCGATACGCAATGTCGGCGCCGCCGCCGTCGACACCATCGTCGCCGAGCGCGGCGCCGGCGGCGCCTTTTCGTCGCTGCGCGACTTCTGCGCGCGCCTGGTGCCGTCCATCGGCAAGCCGCTGCTGGAAACGCTGATACGCGCCGGCACTTTCGATTCGGTAGAGAGCGACCGCGGCGCGATGCTGCACCACCTGCCGCGCATCTACGCGCTGGCCGAACAGCAGGCCAACGACCGCAGCACCGGGCAGAACGACCTGTTCGGCGAGCCGCCGAAGGAGAGCGACGGGCCGCCGCTCGACACCGCCGAACGCATCAGCCGCGAGCAACTGCTGAAAATGGAGCGCGACAGCCTCGGCCTTTACCTGACAGACCACCCGGCGTCGTGGTACGCGGGCGAACTGCAGAGCATGACCGGCATGAGTTTGCACGAGGTCAAGCGCCTTGCCGGCGATGCGCCGGCCAACAGCGCCGGCGAAAACAGGACGCTGTGGCTGTCCGGCGTCATCATGAACATGCGCGTGCGTTACACGCGCCAGGGCAAGGCCGCGTTCTTCACGCTGGACGACGGCAGCGGTCGCCTTGAACTGGCGCTGTTCGACAAGGACTACGCCGCCTACGCCGACATGCTGTCGCACGACGACATCGTCGTCGTCGAGGTGTACCGCAACACCTACGACAACACCCGCGAGGTCAGCCGCTGGCGCACGCGCACCATCCTGACGCTCGACCAGGCGCGCAAGCGTTTCTCGAAGAATGTGCAAATCAGCATCCGCGCCGGCGCCGGCGCCGACGAGCGCCTTGCCGGGCGGCTTGAGGAATCGCTGTCGCCCTTCGTCGAGCAGGGCGGCTGCCCGGTCATCGTCTCGCTGCGCACCGCGGAGGCGGCGACGCGGCTGCGCTTTGGCGACGCCTGGAAGGTGCGCCCGTGCGAGGAAATGCTGTGCCGCCTGCGCCGCATCGACGGCGTCGAGCGGGTCGCGTTCAGTTACTGACGGCGCGTGCGCCGGCGGCGCGGATGGTTTAGAATTGCGCCTTGTCGAGAACGCCGCCGATGTCCCAACCCGATTCCAGGCCGCTGTCGCCGCACCTGCAGGTGTACCGCCTGCCGCTGACGGCGCTGCTGTCCATTTTGCACCGCTTCACCGGCGTGGTTCTGGCGCTCGGCATGGCGCCGCTGACCGGAGTGCTGGTGGCCGCCGCCGCCGACGCCGCGCTATATGAGCAACTGCGCGCGCTGCTGTCGGCGTGGTGGGGGCAGGCGCTGCTGGCGCTGTGGACGGGCGCGCTGTATTTTCATTTGTGCACCGGCATACGCCATCTGTTCTGGGACGCCGGCCTCGGCTTTGATGTGGCGGTGGCGTTTCGCACCTCGCTGTGGACCGTCGCCGCGGCGCTGGCGCTGACCGCGCTGACCTGGCTGGCCGCGCTGTGGGTTCGGGGGATGTTGGCGTGAGTTTGCGCACGCCGCTGTCGCAGGCGCGCGGACTGGGCGCGGCGAAGGAAGGCGCCGGCCACTGGTGGGCGCAGCGGCTGACCTCGGCGTTTCTGGTTCCGCTGGTGCTGTGGGGCGCTTTTTCGGTCGCCATGCTGGGTGATTTAAGCCACGCCGGGCTGGTCGCGTGGGTGCAAAAACCGCTGGTTTCGGCGCCGCTGATTGCGCTGCTGCTTGTGGTTTTCTGGCATTTGGAACTGGGGCTGCGCGTCATCGTTGAAGACTATGTGCATCTGGCGTGGCTGAAGGTCGCGGTCATAGTGCTGGTTGACTTCGCCGTGCTGCTGCTCGCCGTCGCCGCCGTCGCCGCCGTCGCCGGCATCGCCTTCCGGTAGTCGCGGGCGCCGCCATGCCAAAAGCGTACGAGCCGCAGGAGCATGTTGTTGATGTCGTCGTCGTCGGCGCCGGCGGCGCAGGTTTGCGCGCCGTTTTCGGCATGGCGCAGGAGGGCCTGAAGACGGCCTGCATCACCAAGGTCTTCCCGACGCGCAGTCATACCGTCGCGGCGCAGGGAGGCATCAGCGCGGCGCTCGGCAACATGGGCGAGGACGACTGGCGCTGGCATATGTATGACACCGTCAAGGGCAGCGACTGGCTCGGCGACCAGGACGCCATTGAATACATGTGCAAGGAGGCGGCGGCGTCCATCATTGAACTGGAGCACTACGGCGTGCCGTTTTCCAGGACCGGCAGCGGCCACATCTACCAGCGGCCCTTCGGCGGCATGACGACGCACTACGGCAAGGGCATCGCGCAGCGCACCTGCGCCGCCGCCGACCGCACCGGCCACGCGATACTGCACACGCTTTACCAGCAGTCGCTGAAGCACAACGCCGAATTTTTTGTCGAGTATTTCGCGCTCGACCTGGTGATGGACGACAGCGGCGCGTGCACCGGCGTTGTCGCGTGGGATCTGGCGACCGGCCGGTTGCATCTGTTTCGCGCGCGCATCGTGCTGCTGGCGACCGGCGGCTACGGGCGCGCCTATTTCTCGTGCACTTCGGCGCACACCTGCACCGGCGACGGCAACGGCATGGTGCTGCGCGCCGGGCTGCCGCTGCAAGACCTTGAATTCGTGCAGTTCCACCCGACCGGCATCTACGGCGCCGGCTGCCTGATTACCGAGGGCGTGCGCGGCGAGGGCGGCTATCTGACGAACGCCGCGGGCGAGCGGTTTATGGAACGCTACGCGCCGAATGCGAAGGACCTGGCGTCGCGCGATGTCGTCAGCCGCTCGATGACCATAGAGATCAACGAGGGGCGCGGCGTCGGCCCGCAGCAAGACCACATTCACCTGCACCTTGAGCATCTCGGCCCGGAAGTCATTGAAAAGCGCCTGCCCGGGATTTCGGAGTCGGCGCGGATTTTCGCCGGCGTGGATGTCACAAAAGAGCCGATACCGGTGCTGCCGACGGTGCACTACAACATGGGCGGCATTCCGACGAACTACCACGGCGAGGTCATACAGTTGAGAAACGGCAACCCCGAAGATGTCGTGCCCGGGCTGATGGCCATCGGCGAGGCGGCGTGCGTGTCGGTGCACGGCGCCAACCGCCTCGGTTCCAATTCGCTGCTGGACCTGATTGTGTTCGGGCGCGCCGCCGCAAAGCGCGCCGCCGAATTGCTCGAGGCGCGGCACGCCAAGGCGCCGCCGGCGCCGGCGGCGTCGGTCGAGCGCATTCTCGACCGCTTTGACCGCATCCGCCACGCCGACGGCGACCAGCCGACGGCGGCGTTGCGCCTTGAGATGCAGAAGATCATGCAGACCTACGCGGCGGTGTTTCGCACCGGCGGCAACCTGGAGGAAGGGCTGGCGCGGGTGCGCGATGTGCACGCGCGTTTCTCGCGGGTGCGGGTGGCCGACCGCTCGCTGATCTGGAACACCGACCTGGTGGAGACGCTGGAACTCGCCAACCTGCTGCCGCAGGCGGTGTGCACGGTGGCCGGCGCGCTGAACCGGCTGGAAAGCCGCGGCGCGCATGCGCGCGACGACTACCCCGAACGCGACGACGACAACTGGATGAAACACACGCTGCTGCATTTTGACGACGCGACCGGCGATGTCGGAATACACTACCGCCCGGTGCATTTGCGAACGCTGACCGACGAGGCGCAGGTTGTGCCGCCGCAAGCGAGGGTTTATTGACATCTGTCGTACAATCGGCGCGGCGGCAGGCTTCACACGAGCAACAGCATGGCTAAATTCAGATTACCGGCAAACTCCATTGTCAGGAAAGGGCGCTATTACGCCGCCGCCGGCGCGTCGCGCGGCGGGCGCATCCGGCGTTTTGTCGTGTACCGCTACGATGCCGCGGCGGGCGGCAACCCGCGCACCGACACCTACGAGGTGGACCTTGACGACTGCGGGCCGATGGTGCTCGACGCGCTCATCAAGATCAAGAACGAAACCGACTCGACGCTGGCTTTCCGGCGTTCGTGCCGCGAGGGGATTTGCGGGTCGTGTTCAATGAACATCTGCGGGCGCAACACGCTGGCGTGCACGCGGGCGATCAGCGATGTGCGCGGCGATGTGCGGGTGTTTCCGTTGCCGCATTTGCCGGTCATCAGGGATCTGGTGCCAGACCTGACGCACTTCTACGCACAGTATGCGTCCATCAAGCCGTGGATGCGCACGCAGACGCCGCCGCCGCCGGACCGCGAGCGGCTTCAGTCGGTGGAAGACCGCGACAAACTCGACGGGCTGGAAGAGTGCATCCTGTGCGCGTGCTGCTCTACCAGTTGCCCGAGTTACTGGTGGAACGGCGACCGTTATCTGGGGCCTGCGATTTTGCTGCAAGCCTACCGCTGGATCGCCGACAGCCGCGACGAGGCCGCCGGCGAGCGCCTCGACGAGATTGAGGATCCGTTCAAACTCTACCGCTGCCACACCATCATGAACTGCGCCGACGCCTGCCCCAAGGGGCTGAACCCGGCGAAGGCCATCGCCGAAATCAAGAAACTCCTCGTCGCGCGCCGTTTCTGATGACTTGTCCGATGATGGGGCCGTTCGTCGGCGCGCGGCGCCCGTTCGTCGGTTTTGTGCGGTGAACGCTGCCAGAAAGCGGCTTTACTGGCTTTGTCGCAGGGGCGTCAGGGAACTCGACATCCTGACGCTCCGTTATCTGGAACATCACTACGACAAGGCGGAGGCCGATGAACGCGCGGCGTTTGAGAAACTGTTGCAATTGCCTGACCCGGAACTCTACCAACTGCTCACCGGCCGCCGCGCCGCCGGCGGCGGCGCGGTCGGGCGGGTTGTCCGGCGCATCGCGCAAAGCGGGCCGGACTGACAGGGCGGCGCCGGACACCAACGCGGCTTCCCGGCGCAAGGCAACCCGAACCGGGCAGGCGCCGCCGCGCAACGCAACCCGGATTGAATTGGCGCCATCGCGCGTCGCCGCGGTTTCAATGACGGCCGTTTATGTTTTGGCGCTGGCCGCCGCCGGCCTGTGGCAGGCGGCGATTGCGGCGAAGGCCGCCGTCGCGCTCGCGGTGCTGGTTCATGCCGCGCTGCATTGCCGCCGCGCCGCGCGCCGCCCGCGAACTGTTGTGCTCGGCGTTGAAGCGGGGCGCGGCGTGGTGGCCTGCAACGGCGCGCCGGTCGCGGCATTCCGGGTTGAACATCTGTTTTGCTATTATCTGCAAATGAGCATACAATTCAGCGATGGCCGCAGTTGCAAACTTTGCATCTTCGGCGACAGGGCAGGGCCGCAAGACTTCCGGCGCCTGTGTCTGTGCACCGCCGATTACCGGCGGGCCGGCTGGATTCAGACAACCCCGGCTGAACTATGAACGAAACAACACCGGAACACACCGCCGCCCGCACGGCGGCGCCCCGCCGCGACACCGGCGCAACCGCCGACTTCGCGGGCCTGATGCACTTGTACGGATGCAACTACCAACTGCTCAAGCGCCTGTGCAGGGGCTTCAACCCCGAGCCGGGCAGTGGCCGTGTCACCGCCCGCGACGGCTACCTCCTCGCGTTGAGCGTGGAACGCAGAACGCGCTACACCACCACCCTGCACCTGGTGTGCAGTTTCTCCAGTTCCATCAAGACCGCGCCGCCGACGCCGATACTGCATTTCCGCATCCGCGCCTACCACGACACCCGCCAGGCCGAGGTCATCCGCCCCGACCCGGCCATAGCCGCCGACACCCGCCGCCGGCCCGAATTCCGTCATTCCGAATCCCTGTGCCTGAAATGGCGCTTCAATTATTTTCTGGGCAACGCACTATCCTACTTTT
>RKSI01000109.1 GCA_007570905.1 Gammaproteobacteria bacterium | reverse complement strand
TAGCGATGGAGGAAGGTCTTCGTTTTGCGATCCGCGAGGGCGGCCACACGGTGGGCGCCGGCGTCGTGACGAAGGTCGTCAAGTAACGGCGCGGCTGCGGCAAGCGGCACCAGAAAGGCATGGAACACACCAGTCAGAGAATACGCATACGCCTGAAGGCGTTTGATTACCGCCTGCTCGACAAGTCGGTGCACGAGATTATCGAGACGGCGCGGCGCACCGGCGCGCGCATCAAGGGGCCGATTCCGCTGCCGACGCGCATTGAGCGCTTCACCGTGCTGATTTCACCGCATGTGGACAAGGACGCGCGCGACCAGTATGAAATCCGCACCCACAAACGCATCATTGACATCCTCGACCCGACCGAAAAAACCGTGGACGCGCTGATGAAACTCGACCTCGCGGCGGGCGTCAATGTGCAGATCAAGTTGAATTGAGGCGGACGATGGCGCTCGGATTGATAGGCAAAAAAGTCGGCATGACCCGCGTTTTCTCGGAAGACGGACGGTCGGTCGCGGTGACGGTCGTGCACGCGCCCGCCAACCGCGTCGCCCAGGTCAAGACCGTCGACAACGACGGCTACCGCGCGATGCAGTTGATTGCCGGGCGGCGCAAGCCGTCGCGGGTGGCGAAGCCGCTGGCCGGGCACCTGAAAAAGGCCGGCGTCGAGGCCGGCGATGTCATCCGCGAGTTCCGCGTCGGCGAGGACGACATGAAACAGGTCGGCGACACTGTCGGCGTCGATATCTTCGAGGCCGGGCACAAGGTCAGCGTCACCGGCGTCAGCCAGGGCAAGGGCTTCGCCGGCGCCATCAAGCGCCACGGCTTCCGCAGCCAGGACGCCAGCCACGGCAACTCGCTGGCGCACCGCGCGCTCGGCTCGGTCGGCCAGTGCCAGATGCCGGGGCGCGTGTTCAAGGGCAAGAAAATGCCCGGGCAGATGGGCGCCGCGCGCGTCACAACGCGCAACCTGGAAGTGGTGCGCGTGGACAGCGAGAAGGAACTGCTGCTGATCAAGGGCGCGGTGGCCGGCAGCCGCGGCAACACCGTCGTCGTGCACCGCCACGCCCGGGCGGAAGAGGCGGGCCGGTGATTGATCTGCAACTGGACGGCGGCGGCACGATGAAGGTCGCCGAAGGCGTGTTTGACCGCGCCTACAACGAGGCGCTGGTGCACCAGGCGGTGGTCGCGTTTCTGGCCGGCGCGCGCGGCGGCACGCGGGCGCAGAAAAGCCGCTCGGATGTCGCCGGCGGCGGGCGCAAGCCGTGGCGCCAGAAGGGCACCGGCAACGCCCGCGCCGGCAGCAACCGCAGCCCGCTGTGGCGCGGCGGCGGGCGCGCCTTCGCCGCGCGCCCGCGCAACTTCGCCAAAAAGGTCAACCGCAAGATGTACCGCGGCGCGCTGCGCTCGCTGCTGTCGGAACTCTACCGCCGCGGCTGCCTGCACATCGTCGAGGAACTGAGCGTGCCCGAACCGAAGACCAAACTGCTGGTCGGCAAACTGCGCGACTACGACTTTGACTCGGTGTTGATAGTCACCCCCGAGCCCGACGAAAACATCATGCTGGCCGCCAACAACCTGCCCGGCGTCGGCGTGCTGCCCGCCAACCGCCTCGACCCGGTCAACCTGATGCGCTTCGGCAACATCCTGGCGTCGCGCGTCGCCGTCGAGAAAATCCAGAAGTGGCTGGCATGAAAGTAACGCTGCCGACAGAGAGGGCGCGCAAGGTCATCGTCGCGCCGCATGTCTCGGAGAAATCCACCAACGCGATGGTCGCCAACCAGCATGTGTTCCGGGTGCTGCCGGGCGCGACCCGCGCCGAGGTGCGCCGCGCCGTCGAGACCTGCTTTGATGTCAAGGTCAGGAAAGTCAACCTGCTGAATGTCAAGGGCAAGCGCAAGGGCGCTGCGCGCCGCCGCGGACGCCGCGTCAACTGGAAGAAGGCATATGTCGCGCTGCAGCCCGGCTACAGCATCAACCTGACCGGTTCGGACTGAGGGCGCGAAGATGGCGGTGATTAAATCCAGGCCGACGACGCCGAGCAGGCGCTTTGTCGTCAGCCTCGACCGCGGCGGCCTGCACAAGGGCGGCGGCCACCGCCCGCTGATGCGGAAGAAAGCCGCAAGCGGCGGGCGCAACAACTGCGGGCGCATCACCGTGCGCCACAAGGGCGGCGGCCACAAGCGGCGCTACCGCGCGGTGGACTTCCGGCGCGCCAAAGACGGCGTGGAGTGCCGCGTCGAGCGCATTGAATACGACCCCAACCGCAGCGCCCGCCTCGCGCTGCTGGTGTACGCCGACGGCGAGCGCCGCTACATCGTCGCCCCCGCCGGCCTGAAGCCGGGCGACCGGCTGGTTTCCGGCGCCGAGGCGCCGGTCAAGACCGGCAACGCGATGCCGCTGGCCAACATGCCGATGGGCGCCGTCGTCCACTGCATTGAACTGAAACCCGGCAAGGGCGCGCAAATCGCGCGCAGTGCGGGTACAATGGCGCAATACATCGCGCGCGAGGGCGGTTTCGCCACGCTGCGGCTGCGCTCCGGCGAGATGCGCCGGGTGCCGGATTTGTGCCGCGCGACCATCGGCGAAGTCGGCAACAACGAACACAACCTGGTGAAACTGGGCAAGGCCGGCGCAAAGCGCTGGCGCGGCGTGCGCCCGACGGTGCGCGGCGTCGCGATGAACCCGGTGGACCACCCGCACGGCGGCGGCGAGGGCAAGACCTCGGGCGGCAGGCACCCGGTGACGCCGTGGGGCAGGCCGACCAAGGGCTGCAAGACGCGCAGCAACAAGGCGACCGACCGCTTTATCGTACGCCGCAAGAAACGATGACAGGATGACGCAAGAACATGGCACGCTCACTGAATAAAGGTCCGTTTGTTGACGACCACCTGATGAAGAAAGTGCAGAAAGCGCTGGAAACCAGGGACAAGAAGCCGATCAAGACCTGGTCGCGGCGCTCTATGGTGGTGCCCGACATGGTCGGCCTGACCATCGCCGTGCACAACGGGCGCAACCATCTGCCGATACACATCAACGAGCAGATGGTCGGCCACAAACTCGGCGAGTTCGCGCCGACGCGCACATTCAAACAGCATTCCGGCGACCGCAAGGTCAAGGGCGCGGGCTGACGGGGCGGCGATGGAAGTTTCCGCCCGCCTGAAGACCTGCCGCGTGTCGGCGCGCAAATGCCGCCTGGTGGTGGACCGCGTGCGCGGCCTGGCCGTCGGCGACGCGCTTGAACTGCTGCGCTTCGGCAGGACGCGCCCGGCGTTTTATGTGCTGAAGGTGCTGGAGTCTGCCATCGCCAACGCCGAGAACAACGAGGGCGCCGACATTGACGAACTTAAAATCAAGCGCATCACAGTGGACGAAGGCCCGGTGATGAAACGCTTCCGCCCGCGCGCCAAAGGCCGCGCCTCGCCCATCATCAAGCGCACCAGCCACATCGGCCTGGTGCTGAGCGACGCCTGAGGCCGGCATGGGACAGAAAGTTCATCCGACCGGCTTCCGGCTGGGCATAGTAACCGACTGGTCGTCGCGCTGGCTCGCCGAGCGCGGCGACTACGCGCGGATACTCCACAGCGACCTTGAGATACGCGAATACCTGCAGCGCAAACTGGCGCATGCGTCGGTCAGCCACATCCAGATTGAGCGCCCCGCCGGCGCCGCGCGCATCATCATCCACACCGCGCGCCCCGGCATCGTCATCGGCAAGAAGGGCGAGGACATCGAGGCGCTGCGGCGCGAGATTGCGCGGCGCATGGGGCTGGTGCTCGGCAGCGTGCAGTTGAACATTGAAGAAATCCGCAAGCCGGAGATGGACGCGGCGCTGGTCGCCGAAAGCGTCGCCCGCCAACTGGAGCGGCGCATCATGTTCCGGCGCGCGATGAAGCGCGCGGTGCAAAACGCGATGCGCCTCGGCGCGCAGGGCATCAAGATCGCGGTCGCCGGGCGTCTCAACGGCGCCGAGATTGCGCGTTCGGAGTGGTATCACGAGGGCCGCGTGCCGCTGCACACGCTGTCGGCGCGCATAGACTACGGCCTTGCCGAGGCGCGCACGACCTACGGCATCATCGGCGTCAAGGTCTGGATTTACGGCGGCGACGCGGCGCCGCACGACGACGCCGCCGCCAGACCGGCGCGCCCGGCGCGACCGCCCGGGCCGGGGCCGCGCCCGGGCAAGCCGGCGCCGGCGTGAGGCGCGGAGAAGACCATGCTGCAACCGAAGAAAACCCGCTACCGCAAACAGCACAAGGGCCGCAACCGCGGCCTCGCCGTCAACGGCAACAAGGTCAGTTTCGGCGAATACGCGATGAAGGCGACGACGCGCGGGCGCATCACCGCGCGCCAGATTGAGGCCGCGCGCCGCGCGATGACCCGCTATGTCAAGCGCGGCGGCAAGATATGGATACGCATCTTCCCCGACAAGCCGATCACCAAAAAGCCGCTGGAGGTGCGCCAGGGCAAGGGCAAGGGCAATGTGGAGTACTGGGTCGCGCCGGTGCAGCCCGGCAAGGTGCTGTATGAAATCGAGGGCGTCAGCGAGGAAGTCGCGCGCGCCGCGTTCCGGCTGGCCGGAGCCAAGTTGTCGGTCAAGACGGCCTTTGTCGCCAGGGGAATGATGTGATGAAAGTGAAGGAACTCAGGGACAAGGACGAAGAGGCGTTGCACCGCGAATTGCAGGAATTGACCGAGGCGCGTTTCAAACTCGGCCTGCAGGGCAAAAGCCAGCAGACCAAAAACCCGCACCGTTTCCGCACGCTGCGCCGCGACATCGCGCGCATCAAGACCGTGCTGCGCGAGCGCATGACCGGAGAGGCGGCATCATGAGCACGCAGGAAAGCGGCGCACAGGAAAGCAAAGTGCGGGAAACCAACGCGCAAACAGGCGGCGCGCAGGAAAGCGGCATGCAACAGGGCAACATGCAGGAAAGCGACGCGCAACAGGGCGGCGCGCAGGAAAGCGGCGCGCAACAAGGCGCCGCGGCCAAAGACAAGCGGTGCACGTTGAGCGGCAGCGTAGTCAGCGACAAGATGGACAAGACCGTCACCGTGCTGGTGCGGCGCCGCTTTCCGCACCCGATGTACGGCAAATACATCACCCGCAGTTCCAGACTCAAGGCGCACGACGAGAACAACGAGGGGCGCGTCGGCGACATCGTCACCGTCGCCTCGTGCAGGCCGCTGTCGAAATTCAAGTCGTGGCGCCTGGTTGAAGTCGTCAAGAGGGCGCCGCAGGGCGAAGTGTCATGATCCAGATGCAGACACTGCTGAATGTGGCCGACAACAGCGGCGCCCGCAAACTCCAGTGCATCAAGGTGCTGGGCGGGTCGCGGCGGCGCTACGCCAACATCGGCGACATCATCAAGGTCAGCGTCAAGGACGCCATCCCGCGCAGCCAGGTCCGCAAGGGCGAGGTGTACAACGCGGTGGTGGTGCGCTCGTGCAAGGGCGTGCGGCGCGGCGACGGCTCGCTGATTCGCTTCGACAACAACGCCGCGGTGCTGCTGAACAACCAGTTGCAGGTCATCGGCACCCGCATCTTCGGCCCGGTGACGCGCGAGTTGCGAACCGGGCGCTTCATGAAAATCATCTCGCTGGCGCCGGAGGTGCTGTGATGAACAGGATACGCAAGGGCGACGAGGTCGTCGTCATCGCCGGGCGCGACAAGGGGCGGCGCGGCAGGGTGCTGCGGGTGTCGCCGGCGGACGGCAAGGTGCTGGTCGAGAACATCAACATCGTCAAGAAGACGGTGCGCCCCAACCCGAACACCGGCGAGGCCGGCGGCATCATCGAGCAGGAACGCCCGCTCGACGCCTCCAATGTGATGCTGTTCAACCCCGAGACCGGCAGGGGCGGGCGCACCGGTTTCAGGACCGGCGGCGACGGGCGCAAGACGCGCTATTTCAGGGCCGGCGGCAAGGAGGTTGCCTGACATGGAAACGCAACTGGAAAAAACCTGGAAAAGCGAGACCGCCGCGCGCCTGATGAAACAACTGGGGCACACCAACCCGATGCAGGTGCCGCGCCTGGTCAAGATTACGCTGAACATGGGCCTCGGCATGGCGGCGCGCGAGCGCGCGGTGCTGGCCGCGGCGATGAAGGAACTGGCGCTGATTTCGGGGCAGCAGCCGTCGGTTACGCGCGCGCGCAAGTCCATCGCCGGTTTCGGCATCCGCGACGGCTGGCCGATAGGCTGCCGGGTCACGCTGCGCCGCGCCCGGATGTACGGTTTCTTCGAGCGCCTCGTCAACATCGCGATTCCGCGCATCCGCGACTTTCGCGGCCTCAGCCGCAAGTCCTTCGACGGGCGCGGCAACCTGAGCATCGGCATCCGCGAGCAAATCGTGTTTCCGGAGATTGACTACGACAAGGTGGACCAGTTGCGCGGGCTGGACATCGCCATCACCACCAGCACCGCGTCCGACGAAGAAGCCGGCCATTTGCTGGCGGCAATGAACTTTCCGTTCAGGGACTGAAAACATGGCCAAAGCATGCATGATTGAAAGAGAAAAGAAGCGGCGCAAGACCGTCGCGCGGCTGCGCCACAAGCGCCTCGCGCTGAAGGCCGCGCTGAAAAACCCCGCCGTTGAATACGAAGAGCGGATGCGCGTCATCGCGCAGTTGCAGAAACTGCCGCGCGACGCCAGCCCGTGCCGCCTTCGCAACCGCTGCCGCATCACCGGCAGGCCGAAGGGCTATTACCGCAAGTTCGGGCTTGGCCGCAACAAACTCCGCGAATACGCGATGCTGGGCTACATCCCCGGCCTCGTCAAATCCAGTTGGTGAGGGCGGGCGAATGAGCATGAGCGATCCGGTGGCGGACATGCTGACGCGCATCCGCAACGCGCAGGGCGCGGGCCTTGCGGAAGTGGTGATGCCGGCCTCGGCGATGAAGGCGGCGATTGCGAAGACGCTGCGCGACGAAGGCTACATCGCCGGATATGCCACCGATGCCGGCGACGACGGCCACCGGCGCCTCAAGATTACGCTGCGCTACCACGACGGCAAGCCGGTCATCTCGGCGATACGCCGCGTCAGCACGCCGGGCCTGCGGGTGTACCGCGGCGTGGATGACCTGCCGGTGGTGCTCGGCGGCGCCGGCACCGTCATCATTTCCACCTCGCGCGGCGTGATGAGCGGGCGCCAGGCCAAAGCCGAGCGCCACGGCGGCGAGATTATCTGCGTGGTGGAGTAGGCCGGTGTCGAGAATCGCAAAAAAACCGGTGGTCATTCCCGACGGCGTCGAGGTCACCATCAAGGACCGCAGCGTCAGCGCCAAAGGGCCGAAGGGCGAGGGCAGCATCGCCGTCCACGACCTTGTTTCGTTCAAGCGCAACGGCGACTGCATTGAGTTCAACGCTGCCGAAGGCGGCATGGCGATGGCCGGCACGATGCGCTCGCTGGTCGGCAACCTGATGACCGGCGTCAGCGAGGGCTTTCAGCGCAAACTGGAATTGCAGGGCGTCGGCTACCGCGCGCAGGTGCAGGGCGAGCGCCTGAACCTGCAACTGGGCTATTCGCACCCGGTGGAGTACGCGTTCGACAAAAGCGTGACCATCAAGACCCCGAGCCAGACCGAAATCGTCGTTGAGGGCGTGGACAAGCAGAAAGTCGGGCAAATCGCCGCCGAGATTCGCGCGCTGCGGGCGCCGGAGCCGTACAAGGGCAAGGGCGTGCGCTACGCCGGCGAGCATGTCCGCCGCAAGGAAACGAAGAAGAAATAACGGCGGAACGCGATGATGAACAAGAAACAGGCCAGGCTGAGGCGCACGCGCAAGACCAGGGACCGCATCCGGCGGCGCGGCGCGCACCGGCTGTGCGTGCACCGCACGCCGCGCCATCTGTACGCGCAAATCATCGCGCCGGGCGGCGCCGACACGCTGGCGTGCGCGTCCACGCTTGAGCGCGACCTGGCCGGCGACGGCGGGCGCAGGGACGCCGCCGGGCGCGTCGGTGCGGCCATCGCCGAACGCGCGCTGAAAAAGGGAATCCGCGAGGTGGCCTTCGACCGCTCCGGGTTCAGTTACCACGGGCGCATCAAGTTGCTGGCCGATGCCGCGCGCGCCGGCGGGCTGCAATTTTAGACGAGAGAGAAGACAACGATGTCCAATGTTGAAAAAGCGGAATTGACCGACGGCCTGTTCGAGAAACTGGTCGCCATCAACCGCGTCGCCAAGGTCGTCAAGGGCGGGCGCCAGTTCGGTTTCACCGCGCTGACCGTGGTCGGCGACGGCAACGGCAAGGCCGGCATCGGCTACGGCAAGGCGCGCGAGGTGCCGGTCGCCATCCAGAAGGCGATGGAGGCCGCGCGCAAGAAAATGGTGGAGGTGCCGCTGAACAACGGCACGCTGTTCTACCCGCTGATCGGCAGGCACGGCGCCGCGCGCGTGTACATGTCGCCGGCGTCCGAGGGCACCGGCATCATCGCCGGCGGCCCGATGCGGGCGGTGTTTGAGGTGCTCGGCGTGCACAATGTGCTGGCCAAATGCCTCGGCTCGAGAAACCCGATTAACATGGTCAACGCGACATTTGAGGGCCTGCGGAAGATGCAGTCGCCGCAGGAAATCGCCGCGCGCCGCGGCAAGAGCGTCGAGGAGATTACGCAATGGCGTCCGGACGCCTGAAAGTGACGCTGGTCAGGAGTTTGAGCGGGCGCCTTCGCAAGCACAAGGCGTGCGCGCGCGGGCTGGGCCTGCGCCGCACGCACAGCAGCGCGCTTGTCGCCGACACGCCGGAAAACCGCGGCATGATCGCCAAAATCCCCTACCTGCTGAAGGTTGAAGACGATGCGTGAGCGGCTGCCCGAGGGAATGCAGCGCGGCCTGCGCCTGGATGAACTGGCGCGCGGCAGCTGGCGGCGTCCGCGCAAGCGCGTCGGGCGCGGCAACGGCTCGGGGCGGGGCACCACCTGCGGGCGCGGCGTCAAGGGCCAGAAGTCGCGTTCCGGCGGCTACCACAAGGTCGGCTTTGAGGGCGGCCAGATGCCGATACAACGGCGCCTGCCGAAGATCGGCTTTCGCAGCGCAAAAAGCCGCCTGAACGCCGAGGTGCGCCTCGGCAGCCTCGCCGCGCTTGATACGGACACCGTCGACCGCGAAGTGCTGGTCAGGGAAAAACTGGCGCCGCGCGGCGCGAAGCGCATCAAGGTCATCCTGGCGGGCGAGATTAAGCGGGCCGTGGTGCTGCGCGGCCTCGCTGTGACGGCCAACGCGCGCAAGGCGGTGGAAGCCGCCGGCGGCAGGGTGGAGGAGTAGCGCGGTGGCGACGACGGCTTCCAGCATCGCCAGCATGGCCGGCGCCGGGCGCTTTACCGAACTGCGAAAGCGCATCGGCTTCGTGCTGATGGCGCTGGTGCTGTTCCGGCTCGGCAGTTTCATCCCGGTGCCCGGCGTGGACCCGGTGCAGATGGCGCAGTTCTTCGAGCAGCAGAGCGGCACGATACTGGCGATGTTCAACATGTTTTCCGGCGGCGCGCTCGAGCGTCTCAGCATCTTCGCGCTCGGCGTGATGCCGTACATCTCGTCGGCCATCATCATGCAGTTGATGACGGCGATAGTGCCGTCGCTGAAGGAACTGAAGAAAGAGGGCGAGCAGGGCCGCCGCGTCATCATGAAATACACCCGCTACGGCACCGTCGGCCTCGCCACCTTCCAGGCCATCGGCGTCGCCGTCGCGCTGCAGGGGCAGAATGTCGCCTATATCACCGGCCCGACCTT
>RKSI01000226.1 GCA_007570905.1 Gammaproteobacteria bacterium | reverse complement strand
ACGCCGGCTTCGTCCAGCAGCGCCAGCCATTCATCCATGCGCTTGCGCGCGACGGCGGCCACCGGAACGCCGTCGTCGTGCATCTCGCCCAATGCAAAGTGCAGCATCTCGATGGATTCTATGAACGCATCCTCCAGCGCGTAGGGAACGGTCTGGCGCCACAACTTCTTGCGCCCCGGCGGCAGTTTCGGGCGCTCAAAGACCAGCATCTCGGTCGGCGCCCAGACCGTGCCGCGCGCGGCGCGGGCGCCTTCGGCGGCCGGCAGTTCAACCAGTCTGGAATCCGGTGTGATTTTCCACATGATGGGCGCAGGGTTTGGACAAGAGTTCGGACAAGGGTTCGCAAAGACCGTCCATTCAGAATACCACAATTCCGGCGGCGGGCGCGGTGTTGTCCCGCGTCCGGCCCGTCTTAAAACCCGTCGTCAAACTCGTCCTCGCCGTCGTCGTCATCGCCGGATTCGGCGGGCGCGGAAGCGGCAAGGCAGCGCCCGCCGTCAAACACCGCGAGGTCGTCGTAGGGGTTCTCGCCGAAGTGCCGTTGCAGCACATACACGCGGTAGGGCGCGTCGGTGTTGTCGCGGTAAAGCATGCTGTTCACCGTCAACTCCACATCGCCGAAACGCACCGCGACGACGAGGCCGAAAAAGCGGCTTTGTATCGTCAGGTATTCGTCCACCCAGTCGAGCAGGTGCTCCTGCTTGTCTTCGCGCGGCGGCAGCAGCGGCTTGATGACGCCGGCAATCTCGTTTTGCGCGGTAACCGGCTCTTCCCGCAGGCGCGTCCGCAACTGGCGCGCGGTGGCGGGCTCCAGGTACGGCAGCGTCGCCAGCACCTCTTCGTCGGCGGTGTTGATGTTAATCTTGCTGCTCCTGCCGATGATGCGCACCGGCAGCGCGACAAAGCGGCTTTGCAGCGTCGCCAGCGACGCCGGCGTCAAGTCCTCAAAGCCTTTCACCCAGTGCAGTTCGCGCGGCAGCACCGCCGGCGCGTTGGCGGCGTGATAGCCGAATTGTTTCAGCGAATACTCGGCGTCCTCGGCGCCGTTGGCGCGGAAGGTGTCGTCGTCGTCAAGCCAGTCCAGCAGCGAGTCCATCAGCGTGGCGACTTGCACATCGGTGTCGTCGTCTGGGGCGGTGTCGGCAAACGCCTCGAAGAACTTCCGGAAACGCCGCGCGTGCCACTGGCCGGGGCCTGCGGGGTTGCTCTGGTCGTGGCGTTTCTCGTCTTCAGGCGGCGGTTTCAGGCGCTCGACGGCGCGCAGGTTGTTCAGGTTAAGCAGGCCGTGCAGGTCGTAGATGCACGATGAAATCTCGACATCTTTCAGCGTTTCCAGCGGCGGCACGCCAGACGCGATGCTCCACGGCTTTGACCAGGATTCGCCGTCGTCGGGGTCTTCCTCTTCCTCTATGCTTTCGGTTCTGGCGTAATAGTCCACCGCGGCGGCGCCGTCTTCGGCGCGGTCTTCCTGCAGCGCCAGCAGCGCGCGCGTCTCGACGGTCAGCGCCAGCAGGATGGCCTGTTCCTTCTTCAATATGCGCGAGGTGCGCTGGATGTCGAGGTTCTGGCTGTAGAGCAGCCACGAGGCGGTGGCCGACACCGCGGCCACGACTATCATCACGCTCAGCAGCGCGACGCCGCGCGAGCGCTTCACTGGCGCTGCTCCAGCCACGGATACACATCCTGCAAACCCGGAAAGCGGCGCACAAACGACACCGTCTCGCCGGCGTCGCCCCTTTCCAGTTCCAGCGTCACCTCGACCGACTGCGGCAGCATCTCAAGCCGCGCCACGGTGTTTTTGCCGTAGATGTCGCTGCTCCACTGCGGCTGGATGTCGAACAAAATCACATTGTCGAGCAGCAAACTTTCCACCGGCGCGCTGTCCTGCGCCCGGTCGAGCACCGGCCACGCCAGCCGGAACAGGCGGTTGTCGCTGTCGGTGCAGTAAGCGACGCGCTGAATGCCGGCGCGCAGCAGGCGCCCCGGCGGCAGGCCGGCGCGGGTGAAAACCGCCTCGCAGGTATAGACATCGGCGCCGCCTTCCACCAGCGGCGGTTCGTCGTTGAAGGCGGGCAGGCGGTCGGTGCCGAAAGCCGGGCGCACCGGGCGGCGCACGACATTCATGAAGTCTTCCAGCATCAGCGTCATCACCAGTTGCACATCGCTGAGTTCGGTGGCGCTTTCCTCGACTTTCTCCTGCATCGTCATGGAAGTCTGCAGGCCCTGAAAGGTCATCGCCGACACCAGCGCGAAAATGGACATCGCAATCAGCACCTCAAGCAGCGTGAAGCCGCAGGCGCGCGCGCGCGGCGCCGTCATTGCCCGAAAATCGCCTGCAAGGTCGCCGACGGCGCCGCGCCGCGCCCGCGCGAGGCGCCCGGCGAATACACATCCACGACGACGATGGCGAGGCGTCTTGACGGCGAATCGGTGTCGTCTTCTTCGGCGGTCTCGCGCCGCTCTTTTCTTTGCAGCGACCACTGCCAGGTGCGCCCGCCCTGGTCTTCGGAGCCTTCGGTCGTCAGCGACGCGGCGCCGCCTTCGGCGGCGGCGCGCTGTTCGTTGTAGTGGTCGGTCATCACATTCCAGGCGGTGAGATGCCCCAGGTAGCGTTCGTGCAGCCGCACCTGCGTGTCGGAAAACACATTCAGCGCGTCAAGCGACGCGCCGAGCGCGATGGCCAGCACGGCGACCGCAATCAGCACTTCTATCAGCGTGAAGCCGGCGGCGTTGCCGGCGGCGCGGCGGGTGTTGCGCGGCGTCACGGCAGTTCGTCCGCGGCGCGGTTGCCGATGGTTACTCGCCCGGTGGCGGTCCAGCCGAACATCGCCTGGCGTTCGCGGTCCACCAGAATATGCAGCAGGCCGCCGGGCTGCCACAGGCCGGTAGGCTGAAACCGCACCCACGGGTCGGCGGCGTCCTCGCGCGGTTCGTCCTCTGCGTCCGGGTCTTGCGGTTCGTCGTCCGTATTGACATCGGGCAGCGCGCCGTCGTCTTCGTCCCTGCCGAGCAGCGACAAATCCACGCCCTCGTCCGGGCCGGAAGACATTTGCAGACTCCAGTTGTTCGGCACGCGGATGTCGCCGAAACGTTCGGCCCTCGCCCACGCCGATTTCTCAAGATGCACCGCGACCAGACTGCGCGCGCCGTCGTCCCAGCGCAGCCCGTAGGGCACGCCGGTGAGGACGGCCTCGGCGGAGAGGTTGTTCATCAAACTGACGATGCGCCGGCCCGTTTCCTGCGCCTTGCCGCGCTCGCCGACCGACACCGACAGCAGCGTCGCCGAAACGACGACCGCGATGATGACGGTTACGACAATAATCTCTATCAGCGTGAAACCGGATGAAGTAGCGCCCGCGCCGCGGCCGGCTTTACCCATCCAGGTTCCAGTTGCCGACATCGCGGTCCAGCCCGGAGCCGCCCTCCAGCCCGTCCATGCCGTAACTGTAGATGTCAAAACGGCCATGCGAGCCGGGGCTGCGGTACTGGTAGTCCCGGTTCCACGGATCCTTCGGCAGTTTGTCGAGGTAGTTTCCGGAAACGAGGTCTTGCAGGCCCGAAGGGTAATCAAAGTGGTCCAGGCGGTACATGTTGATTGCGTTGGTCAGCGTCCGCACATCCTGCTTGGCGCGAACCTGGCGCGCGAGGTCGGGGCGCTCCATGATGGAGGGCACCACCAGCGCCGCCAGAATGCCGAGTATGACGACCACCACCATGATTTCAATCAATGTGAAACCGCGTTGGCGCCCGTTGTTCCGGGCACCGTTTTTTTCGTTGTTTTTGCGCTTCATGTTCGTTACACCAGTTGGTTCATCTGGATAATCGGCACCAGCACCGCCATCACAATCAGCAGCACGATGCCGCCCATTATTATAACCAATAGCGGCTCGAACATCTTCAGGCCGGCGTCCACCAGCGTGCGTATCCGGTGGTCGTAGTAGTCGGCCACCTTGACCAGCATGTTGTCCAGCGTGCCGCTGGATTCGCCGCTGCTGACCATATGGATCAGGAACGGCGGAAAGCGCTTGCCTTTCAGCAGGGCCTGGTGCAGCGCGTCGCCCTCGCGCACCCGTTCGGCGACATCGTGCAGGTTGCGGCGCAGCGCCAGGTTGCCGACGCGCTCGGCGGCGATGCGCAGCGATTCCATGATCGGCACGCCGCTGCCGAGCAGCACGCCGAGGCTGCGCGCCCAGCCGGCGATGTTGCCGACCACCAGCCAGTAGCCGAAGCGCGGCACCCGCAGCAGAAAACCGTGCCAGCGTTCGCGCGCGTCGGGGTTGCGAAGTATCAGCAGAAAAATCGTCAAACCGCCGACGAAGAACACCAGCAGATAAATGCCGTAGTTTTGCAGCCAGTCGCTGAGGGCGATGAGGCTTGCGGTGAGCGGCGGCAGTTCCTGGTTCATCTGCACAAACACGCGCGTGACCTGCGGCACCACATTGACCAGCAGCAGGATGATGACGGCGGTCGCCACCGTC
>RKSI01000096.1 GCA_007570905.1 Gammaproteobacteria bacterium | reverse complement strand
TTCCGCGAGAAAACCGGCGATGTGCTGCTGACCTGCTACCGCGGTTTGCGCAAGGACGGGAAATATCGCCGGCGCCTGGACTGGCAGTTGGCGAGGGGGATTATTGAGGCGGAGATGTGGGGGTGAGCGGACAAGCAGCGGTAAAACTGCAATGCCTGTTGCTCACTCTTGGCCCGTTAATCGCAGTTTAAGGCAGTCTGCCTCATTGTGGTTCTGTACTTTCCAGAATCTCAATTTCTTTTTGAATCAAGTTTAAAAATTTTGGGCCAAGAGCTACGGCTCCGGCAGTTCCTTCCCAGGATTGATTCCATTCTGAGTTTGGGTTGTAACGCCTATACAGTTGTTCAAGGCTACCTTTTTCTTTGGCAACAAAAACTGGCATCATTAACTTCTCAAACTCTTTACCAAACTTCGGGCAGGATAAAATTATGTCTGGGTGCTCTTTGTAAATAAAATACAGGCCAAGGGCGCGGACACTGCCGGGTGGCGGCGCACATGCAAACAGTGCTGTTTGAGCACGAGCCAGCATTTTTTCGATTTCTTCCTCTTCGATATTTTTACGGCGAGCCCGCATACGTGATATCCATAAACCCACAAGACGGTCATGTAAATCAGCATCAGGGAATATTTTCCCGGACAGCCTGTAAATTTTTTCTTGCTGGCTGACAATCTCCTCCCCCAGTATTTCTCGGTTAAAGACACTCCTGAAAAACCGTACGATTCCCATACTTCCTCCTTAATAAACTGTCTGCTGGTTAATAATGAACTGACCTGCAAGAGACTTCACAGGTTCAAAGCGGCCTTGAGGGTGAATAATGCCAATCAAGAGAAGATGGGGTGTTATTGCTTGAAAGCTCGCTGAAAAACAGGAAAGAATTAGAACTTCTCGCACGACACTTGGATGTACATGTCCTAAAGAGAGACAAGGTTAGTCAAATACGAATTAACATAGTTGAGGCAACCATTGGCGCTATTTTGCGATCAGACGCAATACAAGGCACCAAAAGCAATGGTCGTAAGTAGCTGGGGTGCCAGCGGAAGTGAAATTTCTCACTTATTTTCCAAGTGCCTTCATGTGCTTATAGCCAAGTCATGGCAATCAAGCAACCTTGAAGAATACAAGTCTATCTCCAGCGCGCTACTGCTGGTTGCCAGAAAAATCAACCTCGCGCACGATGTCCGCATGGGGGAGAAGCGACCATATCCGACTGGGAATCAGCAGTTGGACGAGGATTATCTGAAGTCCGGCGCGCCGCACCATCTTCATTGCCGGAATGAAATCGGTGTCCCCTGTTACCAGAATAATCCGCTCCACCGTTTTTTCATATGAGAAGGTGGCCATATCAAGGCCAATTCGCATATCAACCCCTTTTTGTACATAATCGGGCCTGAAATCACTATCAAGGATATCTCCCTTCGGTTTGCTCCAGTTGATGCGCCTCCATCCCCGGAAGTGCACTTTGCCGCCAAGACGGACGGCAAAAAGCTCCCTGCGGGGAAGGTCGTCCTCCCAAAGGGCCTCAATCGTAGATTTGAATTCTTTCCCAGTGATTGGCCAGCGGCGAACTTTCTCATCGGGGAGGCTATCGTAGTAGAGGATACGAACAGGGTCATCTTCCCTCGTGTCAAAGCATCTCCATGCAAAGTCCTCAATAAAATCAGCCGTGTATTTTTTGATTCCACGTGCGGTTGCAATCGCCCGCAAATAGGCCCCGTCTATCAATAGCGCTGTTTTCTTCATTTTTCAACTTGATTAAGTTCCACAGAAGACGCTTAACATGGGCGTCAAATTCTTCAAGATATAAAAAGCCCCCAGGGCCCGCGAGGGCCGAGGGGGTGTTAATCGGGGTTGCGTTTCGCGCAAGTAGCAATCTGCGACAAGATTAGAGCATAGCAAAAAATCCTTTCGTTTGTCAAGCGGATTCAGGAGATTCGCGGTTTGACGCCGGATAATGCCTGATTTGAGGGGTACACGCCGAGGTATTTTCGCGCCAGGCTACTGCAATATGCCCCGCAATCCACCCCCCCCCAACTCCCGCATCTTTTGGTGGTGGTGGTGTGCCCTCAGCCAATTCTGCGCCAAGCCTCCGGGCATAAATCCTTTGTGTTGAAATCTTTGTACTTTGGCCCGAACCAGATGGCCGGGTAGTACACTTTCCCGTCACTGCCGTCGCCGAGATACGCGCCCCACCAGCTGAAAGTGCTGTTTGCGATGACATGGTGGCGGCACAGGGACATTGCCAGCAGTTGTTGCCAATCTTGCAGTTGGGCGTTGATTTTCTCGAAGGTCATGCCTGGAAACTGCTCCCTTAATGCGGCAATCTTGCCGGATGTGATGTCTCTGTCTTTGTCTTCGCAAAAGCACAGCACATTCCACGAATCTTGCCCGGTGTCTTCGGCCAGTTGAGACAGCGCGCGTTGATAATACCCGACCGGCATGACCGGATGATAATCTTTCAGCGGTTCATAGTCGCCCACCCGGAAATGAAGGCTGGCGGTGTTGTCATAGTCGTACGATGTCTTCCGGCGTATTTCATTTTTGCGCGATTCCAGTTCAAGCAAACGAAAGATGCCGGCCTTATGCTCGTCAAAATACCGATACGACTGAAAATACCCGACCATTTTCACATCACCGCGCCCCGCAAAACGGGGAATGGGAGCATAGTGATAGTGAGGCTCATGAAAGACTTTTTGCCTTGCCGGCGAAATGCCGGCAAGCCGCGCCAGCAGTCTGTGGACGCCCCAGCACGCCGCCCTGACCATCGTCGGCTGCTCCAGCGCCGGTTTCAACGCACGGAAAATGTTGTCCCAATAAACCGTTTTGCGCGGGCCTCTTATCTCCGCCTCAAAAAAATAAGGGCGTTCCTGCCGCAATGCATATCCAAGAAGAGTGAATATCTGGAACAACTGGTTGCCCAAACCGCCCATGATCTGAATCGTAACCCTGCCGGTGTTTTGATGTGTCAAGTTATTCAAGATACAAAAAGCGCCCGGCACGCCCCTCAATCCACCCCCAACTCCTGCATCTTTTTGGTGATGGTGTTGCGGCCCCAGCCGAGGAGGGCGGCGGCTTCGCGTCTTTTGCCGCCGGTTTTTCTCAGGGCGGCTTTCAGCAGGGTGCGTTCAAAGACCGGGCGCAGTTCGTCGAGCACGCCGGCGGCGCCGGGCTGCGACAGGCGTTGTTCGGCCCAGGCCGCCAGTTCTTTTGTCCATTCCGCCTCGTCGTGCGGGCCGGCGGCGGCGGCGGTCAGTTCCTTTGGCAGGTCCTGCATCTGCACGGCCTTGCCGACCGTCATCACGGTCAGCCAGGTGCACACATTTCGCACCTGGCGCACATTGCCCTTCCACGGCAGGCCCTGCAACCAGGCCATCACTTCCGGCGTCACGGTTTTTTCTTCGGCGCCGAGTTGTTTGGCGGCGTCGGCCATGAAATGCGTCACCAGACTGGGAATGTCGTCGCGCCTTTCGCTCAGCGGCGGCATTTCAATGCGAATCACATTCAGCCGGTGCCACAGGTCTTCGCGGAAAAGCCCGTCGGCGACCCATTGTTCCAGGTTGCGGTGCGTCGCGCAGATAATCCGCACATCCACCTTGATGGAGGTGCGCCCGCCGATGCGGTAAAAACTGCCGTCTTCCAGCACGCGCAGCAACTTGCTTTGCAGCGTAACCGGCATGTCGCCTATCTCGTCGAGAAACAGGATGCCGGTGTCGGCCTGTTCAAAGCGCCCCGGGTGGCGCGCCTGCGCGCCGGTGAACGCGCCCTTCTCGTAGCCGAACAGTTCGGATTCCAGCAGGTCGTGCGGAATCGCCGAACTGTTGATGGCGACAAACGGCTTGTCGGAACGCGAACTGTGCTGGTGCAGCGCGCGCGCAATCAACTCCTTGCCGGTGCCGGACTCGCCGGTAATCAGCACGGTGATGTCGGAGCGCGCGGCGCGCCCGACAATCTTGAAGACTTCCTGCATCGCCGGCGTCGCGCCGATGATTTCCGATGCCGGCGGCGGCGCGCCGTCGTCGTCGCTGTCGCGCCCGCGCGCGCAGGCGCGGCGCGCAACCTCAATCACTTCGTCAAGGTCGAGCGGTTTCGGCAGGTATTCAAACGCGCCGCCCTTGTATGAATCAATCGCGTTTTCCAGGTCGGAATGCGCGGTCATAATGACGACCGGCAGTTCCGGGTCGCGGCTTCGCACCTCGCGCAGAAACTCAAATCCGTCCATGTTCGGCATGCGGATGTCGGCGATGACCGCGTCCGGGCTTTGGTCGCCGTGCGCGGCGAGCGCGTCGAGCGCGCCTTGCGCCGAGTCAAAGCCGGTGGGGTTCATGCCGGCTTTCAGAAACGCCTGTTCCAGCACCCACCGCAGCGACTGGTCGTCATCCACGATCCAGATGTCGGCGCCGCCCATGCCCAACCCCGTGTTCAACCCGCGGCGGGCGCCGCCGGCGCCTCAACCGGCGCCGCAGCAGGCCCTTTGGCACGCGCCGCAGCAG
>RKSI01000163.1 GCA_007570905.1 Gammaproteobacteria bacterium | reverse complement strand
CCGCATCACTTGTCTGCTCCGGCGGCGCGCACGGCGTTCGGCAAACGCCGCCGCAACAACAGGCACAGCGCGCCGAACAGCAACATCAGCAGCCCGGCGGCGCCGAAACTGCCGCTGCCGCCGGTCGCGCCGCCGCCGGGGGCGCGCAGCCTGAGCGGGAACGGGTCGTGGACGACGCCGTTGGGGCGCGCGTCGTCTTCGTCGTATTCGCCGCCGTCAACGACATACACCACGAGACAGGCGTCGTCGCCCGCCTTCGGACGCCGGAGAGCGCCGTCGTCGTCGCGGTACGGGCTGCCGGCGGCGCCGGTGTCGTCGGGGCAGGCGCCGTTGGCGAGCGGCGCAAAGCCATATTCGTTGCCGCCGGGCGAGGCCACGAACGGCTTAAAGGAGCCGTCTTCGCGGTACTTGAACGGCGACAAATCGGCGGCGGCGTAGAGAGATTGCGGCAGCGGAATAATCACGCCGGCGCGGCCTCCGGCGACCGTCGTCGCGGTCGTGCCTTGCGCCATCTGCGTTGAATAATCCACGCCATACACGCTGAAATCATACACCACTTCAAAGCCTTCCACATCAAAGAACGACGCCGAATACGCGTCGTACGCCGGCGCCGCACCGGCCATCAGGTCGGCCCTTTGCGCCACGCGCCGCAGCGTCGCCGCGCCGAGCCGCACGCTTTGGCCTGGCAGCGCCGGGCGAATGTGGTGCCACGAATCGGCGCCGGCAAGGCTTGCGTCGGCGTCCAGCACCGCCACCGGCAGGCCGCTGTCGTCTTCGTACAAATCGTTGGCGTCGGCGATGCCGTCCTGGTCGCTGTCGCTTGCGGCCATGTCCGCCAGCGCATGGCCCGACGCCACAACCGGCCAAGACGCCGTCACCGTCGCGGTGGTTCCGCGCCCGGGCGCCGAGATGCGCAGCGTTACCGAAGTCGGCGTCGTAACCGCCGCCAGCGTCAGCGCGACTTCAATGTCGGCGCCCTGGCGCATCGCCGACAGCGCCGTCAATGCGGCGGCGCCGGCGCCGGTCGCGGTAACCGACGGCGCGAGGGTCGGGTGCGGATTCTCAACCGGCAACCGCACGGCGAACATGCCCGCAGACAGCACCGAACGCACATCGGCGTCGCCGCGACCGGCGCCGCTGAACAGCACCGGCAAGCCGATGGTCGGCGGCAACGAATCATCGCCAAGCCGCACCACCGTCGTCTGCGTCGCAAGCCCCAGCGAATAACTGTTTGCGGTCAACGCGGCGGTGTCGGCGCCGGCATGCCACAGCGACGCGCCGCCGCCCGACAGCCCGGCGATTCCCCAGGTGCGCGAAGCGGCAACGGCGCTCTTTGCGACCGTCAATGCAAAGGTTTTCCTGCCCGTTTGCGTCTGCCCGGTCGTGAACGACAGCGTCAAGTCCGCCGCCGCCTCGGGGCCGTCGTGACTGGCCGCGACCTCCACCGTGGCCGCGTCGGCGTCGGCGGCCAGAAAGAACAGCCGCCCGGCGTTCATGTTCAATTCCGGCACGCGGACGATGCGCTGCTCGGACAGCGTGCTGGTCGTGGCCTGCGGCAGCCAGTAGCCCGCCGCGTTCGTCGCCAGCCATCCGATGCGGTGTTCGACGCCGGCGCGGATGTCGGCAAAATCCACCACCGCGCAGCCGCCGCGCGCCAGCGGCGCCCGGTAATTGGCCGGAAAGCGCCCGGCGCAGGCGTAATCCGGCTCGCCCGGCGCCGGCGTGTAACCGAAGGTGTCGCTCAGGTAATACGCGGTCAGCCCGGCGGCGGAGGTGCCGGTCGTGGCGACGCCGAGGTGGGCGGCGGCGGCGGTCGTGGCGCCGCCCGCGCGGATGCCCGAATACGCGATATAGGCGATGTCCGAAACGCCGCGGCCCAACATGACTTGCGGCAGCGCTGCGCGTTCGGCGGCGGTCAGCGGCGCCAGCGGATTGCCGCCGGCGGCGATTTCCGCCGCATCCGGAATGCCGTCGCCGTCGTCGTCGTCGGTCAGGCCCTCCGCCACTTGCAGTTCCTGAACCCGCGCAATCCGGTTGGGCGCGCCGTTCAGACCGCGCAGGTCGGCGTTGTCATAAATGCCGGCGCCGTCGGCGGGCGGCGTATAGCGCACCCACACCGAGGTTTCAGTGCCCTCAATCGGCGTGTCCAGTTGCAGTTCAATGCCGGTGATGCGCGCCGCGCCCGGCTGCGCCGAAACGCGGTACAGCGCCCGTTCAACGACGACACTGCCGCTTGTCATCTGCCCCATCCGGTGGCCGGGCAGCACCTCAAATCCTTGCAGCGCATCGCCGTCGGCGAGTTCCGCGCCGCCCGACATCACCCGCGCCGGTTCGTCAAATCCCAGCCACAAAAGGCTGCCGGCGTATCCCGCGCCGCGCAGACGCGGCGGCGACACATCGGACACATCCGCCGACGCCGACAAACAGCCGGTCATCGCCTGGTCGGTGTCGTAATACGGGCAGTCCTCGAGCGTTTTGGTCATCGGCGCCATGCTCTCGGTCGCGCCGGCGCCGCGCAGGAAGGCCGAATAGCCGCGAACCTCCCGCGCCGGGCGCTGCACGCCGCTGTATCCGACGACAAACCGCGCCTGCGACCCCGAACTGGCCAGCGACGACGGCATGATGCCGGCGTCAAGCGCGCCATTTAGCACGCTGCCGATGGGCGTCGCCACAGCCCTCGCCGGCGGCTGATTTCTGCCGGGCGACGAATACAGCGCCAGCGCGCCGCTTGAAACCGCGACCGGCTCGGTGAACGCCAGCAGATAGCGCAAGTCAAACACGCCGGTATTGGGTGCGCGCTCGACCGACGACAGCACCGAAAACTCCGCCACCTCCGGCGCGCCGCTCTCCGGAACGGCCGCCGTGAAAGTGGTGTCGTCGGCCTGCGTGTTGCCGAAAGTGTCGGTCAGCCGCCCGCCCGGTATCGTGAACCGGAAACTCTCGCCGCCGACCGCCGACTCGCCGTCGTCGAGCGTGCCCGTCAGCCGCGCGCGAAATGTCAGCGTTGTTTCATCCTCGCCGACGACCACCCGCACGCCGGTCGCGGCGCTGTAACGCACCAGTTCCATGCCGGTCACCGTCGCAAACGGCCCGGCAGGCGCCACCACCGCGCCGTTGCGGTCGCTAACGCCGAAGTTGTTCATGAAGGTCGCGGCGCTGGCCGTCGTCAGCGCATCCTCCACCGTGACTTCCAGCAGCAATTCGGCGGGATTGTCCGGCGCCGCCGTCACCCGCGCGTCGGCGGCGACCTGCGGCACATTGACATCGCCGGCAGGCTGCGCCTCGCTCCACACCGGGCGCGGCGGCGCATATCCCGCGAAAGAGCGGCCTTCGTCGTCGCCGATGCGCGCCGCCGCCTCGCTCTGCTCAAAGCGCACGATGTAATGCGCCAGCGTCGTCGTCGTGATGTTGCTCGCGGACAGGCCGGTTGCGGTCAACTCCCATGTATCGGAATACACGACGCTGCCGGATGTCATTGAAACCGCCGGCGCGCCGGTAACCGGCGCCGCCGTGAACGACGAATAGGTCGTCGCCGATGTCGCCAGGTTCATCACGCCGGCGTCGCTCGTCAGGGTTTCGGCCAGCGCGTCCAGGTCGTCGTCCTCGGCCACTTCCGGCGCCGACAGCAGCGTGAAACTGTCGGTGGTGACGCCGGCCACCGCCTCGGTAAAGCGCAGCCGCCAGGACATCGTCAGCGTGCCGCCGCCGTCGGGCATCACCCGGTGGCGGCGGAAGTCGGGCGCCGGCGCGCCCGGCGCGCGCAGCCGCAACTGCGGCGGCGCGTTCTCCGGGAAACTCAGTTGCCGCCGGTATTCGGCGCTGTTGGCGTCGGCCACCGCATCGGCGACGGCGCCTGTGGCGAGCGTGATGGTAACGGCCTCGGCGCCGTCCGGCGAAGCGCCGCTGACCGGCGCCGCGCCGCTGGTTTGCAGCGGAATGTGCAGACGCGCGCCGTCGGCGACGGCGGCGCCGGCGAGCGTTGCGCCGGTTATCCATTCACTGGAGGTGGTGACGGCAATCTGCGCGCGCGCGGCGAAGTCGGCCAGCACCGCGACCGCCTCGTTGAACACCAGCGTCGCGGTCGCCCGGTTGCCCGCCGGGAAGTCCATAAAAGCGTCCGTCAGCGCCGGCGCGACGCTGTCCGGCGCCTCGTGCGCGCCGCCGGTGAACGGCAGGCCCTCGATGCCCTGCCCCGGCGCGTCCCTTGCGGCGATGGCCGCGCTCTCATCCACTTGCAGGCGGTAGAAAACAGACGCGCCAATCCGCTGCACAAGGCTGCTTGTCGAGACGGTGTATTCGCGCGAGACGACGGTGTCGGCGTTCATGACCGTGCCCTGAAACGCCGTCTCGTCCGTGCAGGCGTCGGCGGCGGCGTCCACCGCGCACACGACAAAGTCGCCGCTGCCGACGCCGCTGACCGGCTCGGTGAAGACCACCGTCCAGGCGGCGCTGAAAGTGGTGTCGGGGTTTTCCTGCGCGTAGCCGCGCGGCGCCGCCGAAACCACCCGCGGCGCCGCCGTGTCGTGCAGCGTGAAGAAGTCGGTGCGCGTCGCCGCGCTGTTGGCGTCAAAACCGCCGGCGGGGATGTCCTCAATGGCGCCCGCCGGGAAGGTGATTTGCAGGTAATTCGTCGCCGTCACCGGCACCGCGCCGTTCAGCGGCGCAGGCCCGCTTATTTCAAGCGCAAGGCGCAATTCCCTCGCCTCCAGCACCGCGTCGGTTACGCGGATGCCGCTGATGGCATCGTTCAGCACCGCGGTGCGGTCGTAGCCCGCCGGGTCGCCGGCAAGCGGCGCCGCCGTCGCCGTCGAGATGCCGGCGTTGAACAGCGCGACCAGCGCCTCGGTCGTCGCCGCCGCGCGCCGCACATCCTCGTCAAAGCGGTAGGTGATCGTCGTGTTGGCGGTTGATACCAGGGGCTGCGCGGCCAGCCGCGGCGGCGTCTCGTCGCGCAGCGTCAGCACGCCGCGCGCGCCGTCGGGGCCGGTTTGCACGACGCCGCCGAGGACGCGGGTTTTCGGCGGCGCCTCGGTGATGACATTGGTGTCGGTCGTCGCCAACAGGTAATAACGCGGCGCGCCCGACGGCTCGGCCAGTTCAATCGTGTAACTGGCGGTGGAGGCGCCGGCGCTGAATTGAAACTCCGCGCCGGCGAAGGTGTCGGCGCCGCCGCGCGACAGCGCGTCGCTGACGCTCGCGGTGCTTGAGGCCAGCGTGTAAATGTCAAAACTGTTGGCCGCGACGCCGGCGACCGGCTCGGTGAAAGTGACCGTCCAACTCATTCGTCTCGTCGTGCCGCCGGCGACGCTGCCGGTTTGCCCGGCGACGGCGGCGATGGCGGGCGCGGCGTTGTCGTTGAAGGCGAAGTCCGCCGTCTCGCCGCTCGCCAGCAGGTTGCCGGTCGCGTCCCTCCAGCGGATGCCGGCGTCGCCGGTGTAGGTCAGCAGCGTGATGCGCGCCCGCTCGCGCCCTTCGGGCGAAGCGCCGTTCAGCGGCGGCGGCCCCTGCGTCGCAATGGCGAACCGCACTTCGGTGCTGCCCCCCGCCGGAATCGTCGGAAACGATGTCAGCGCCGCCGTCGTAATCCAGCCGCCCGGACTGTCGGTGATTTCAATGTCGGCGCTGCTGCCGGTCGCAGCGTCAAACTGCACCGGCTCGCTGAAGGTCAGCGTCAGGTTTTCGTTGGCGTCGTCGAGGGCGGCGCTCACCAGCGTCGGTGCAACCAGGTCTTCCGAGGTGTGGAAAACGCCACGGCTGTTGTGCCCGCCCGTCGTCGCGCGCCGGTCTTCGGCGGGGAACAGCGTGTTGCCGGCGTCGTCGGCGATGGCGGCGGCTGCCAGTTCAACGGTGTAGCCGCTGCCCGCAGGCGGGTATTGCGCCGGCGTCAGCGGGCCGAGCGCAATCGTGTAGGTCGCGCTGCCGGCGCCGGCGTCCTGCCGCGTCGCCTCCACATTGACGCCGCTCGCAAGTTGGCCGCCGGCGTTGGCGCCCGCGAG
This sequence comes from Gammaproteobacteria bacterium, assembly GCA_007570905.1. Lineage (GTDB taxonomy): Bacteria > Pseudomonadota > Gammaproteobacteria > Poriferisulfidales > Oxydemutatoraceae > Oxydemutator. The sequence goes on along the minus strand of RKSI01000163.1, from coordinate 3,769 downwards.
GGGCACTTCCAGCACGCGCACGCCGTTTTGCAGGTTCACCGGCTCGGTGAAGCCGGCGCGGAAATTCATCACAAAGCCGCCGGAAGCCGATGTGCGGTTGACCGCCGTCAATTCAAGCAACTCCGGCCTCAGGTCGTCGCCGAACTCCAGCGCCTGCGACGGTATCTGGTGCGTCTCGGCCAGGTGGTCTTCGGCGTCGGCGACATTATCGGTGATGTCGCCGGCGAAGTTCCGCGCCAGCCGGATTTGCAGCCGCTCGGCGCCGTCGGACGAGCGCGCCGCGCCGTCCTGAACAACGCCGCCGAGCGTGCGCACGACCAGCGTCGCCGTGGTGTTCGAGTCGGTCGCCAGCGAAACCACCTCGGCGCCGGTGACGCCGCCCGGGTTCAGCACCGTCAGCACGAAGTCGGCGGTGGAGACGGCGGCGGCGTTGAAACCGGGGCTGAAAGCGAGGCGCGCGGTGTTGTTGTTTTCAAACGACGCCGATGTCATCTCTGGCGCGGCGTTGTCGTGCGTCGGCAGTCGCGCCAGATGGTAGCCGGCGGCGAGCGTCGCGCCGTCGCCCGCCGTCACACTCTGCCCGGCGGCGACGGCGACGGCGCCGCCTGCGGAATCGCCGGACAGCGTCAGTTCAATCACGCGCGACGACGCCTGCGCCAGCGCGGCGGCGGTGACGCTGATGCCGCCGGCGTGGGCGAAGGTCGCCGACGAGACCGGCCCTTGCAGCGGTTCGTTCATAACCAGGTCAACGCGCCGCCCGTCGCCGTAGAGGTTCACCTCCACCGCCCACGGATCGCCATTGGTGGCGATGTCGTCAAAGCGGTTGCCGGCGTACGCCAGGCGCGGGTGGTCGGTGTTAGCCGCCGCGAATGTTCGCAGTCGGTTCCAGCCGATGGCCGAGACGCCGACATTGGTGCGGGTGGCGCTGTCGGCGATGTCGCATTGCACGCGGAACAGGTCGCGGTAGTCCGTCGTCAATTCGCCGAAGCGCGTGCGGTTGGCGGCGGCGTCGCCGGCGTCGTAGGCTTCGGCGCCGGCGGCGGCGAAGGTCCACGCCGTGGTGCCGGTCGCCGCCGTCATCGCCGTCTGCGCGTAAAACCCGTTTTCACGGGCCGCGGTCAGGCCGGCGCTCGCGGCGCGGCAGTTGTTCAGGACATCGTCGTCGTGGACGATGCCGAAAGTCGTCTGCGCCAGGAAGGCGCTGCCCACCCCGCCGTCCGGCGGCGTCAGCCGCGCCTGCGCGTCAAACGAGAAGGTCACGCCGCTGACGACCGGGTTTGCAAGTTGATAGACGACCCGGCCATCGTTGGGACAGTCGTCGCAGCCCGTGCTCTGCGGACGGTCGGCGTAGAGGCCGCTGATGTTGTCAAACCCGAGGCGTTCCTCGTTGTCCTCGATGGTCACTCTCGCCGTCGCCCGCGTCAACTCGGTCCGCGCCGCCGCCGTTGTCAGGTTCAGCGTCAGCACCTCGTCCGATTCCGCGGTGTCGTCTTCAAGAATGGTCACAGTCGCACAGCGCCTTTGCACCGCGTTGGCACCGCTGAAAACCGGCAGGTCGGCGTCGCTGAAAGTGTAGTCCGCGCCGCGCGCCGCGCTGCCGCCGACGGCGCTGATGCGCACCGTCACCTCCTGGTTGCGGGTGTAGGCGGGCGAGACCACGCAGACCTCGACCGTGCCGCCGCCTTCGGACACCGTGTAGTCTTCTTGCTCAAAGCCAATGCGGACATCGTCGTTGTCCACGATAATCCCCCTCGCGGCAAGCCTCATGTTATCCGCGGAAAGACCGCTCGCAAACAGGGTAACCAGGCCGAAGTCCAGTGTGAATGACTCGTCTTCTTCCGCGATGTCATCATCCACGGTCGGCAGCAGAAAAGTCGTGGTCGTTCCCGACAGCGCATAAAGCACCGATGTGGTTGTGGCCAAATCGAAGTCCGCCGGCGTCGCGTCGCTCATGGCGTTGATGCCAAACCCGGCTGTCACATCCCGCAGCGCCAAATGGTTTACGCTCCAGTGCGCGCTCATCGGGTTTCCTTCGCTCACCCTCGTAACCGTGCTGATGACAGCCACCGTAAAACCGGCCCGTGTGAACTCGTTGTCAAGAACTGCGACCTCTGTCACAGCGGGCGAACCCAGGGCAATTCTCTGGTCCTGCTCCGGGTGCTCATCAGGCGAAAGCAGGTGAAACTCCACCACTTCTTCATCCTCAAGTCCGATGTTGTCGTCAACGAGGCCGAAGTTGGATACTAAAATTGTTGATCGCAGGGCGGCGGTCTGCATAACTCGATTGACCGTATCCCATGGCAAGGACCTGTTCACAAGCACCGTTTCCGGGCTTGGGCGCCTCTCATAAACAATCGAGAGATTCGGCTGCCCCTGAAGTCTGCTGTTGTCGCCGATGATATTGAATGTCTGGATAAAAACAGCGGGAGTGGAGCGCGTATCTTCGACGAAATCATGCCTGCCCCGCAAGAACTGGACTGTCACGCGATCATTGTCCTGAATGGTGATAACGGCGGTGCTCGCTTCACCAATGGCGACCAGTCCGCTGACATCGGTTCCGCCAATCAGCGCGTTGTCAATGACCAGGCCCAATGTCCTGGTGGTCTCAAACCCGTTTATATCCTGTATCAGGATTTTCGCCGGCGCGCCTGTCTCGCCTGCGGACAGCGTCACCCGTGTGCTCGTTGCGCCGGCAGGCAACACCCCGTTGCCGGTGGCGTCAAACAGGCGGTAATCACTGTTGCCGGCGGCAACGCCCATGCTCGCGGGGATGGCCAGGCTGAGCGGCGCAAGCCTCACCGTCACATCTTCCCCCGCCGTGCCGGGCGGCTCAAACCGCAGTTGCGAGCTGACGGTGCCGGAAGTTTCGCCGACCCGATAACCGGTGCGCTCAAACACCACCCGCCGCGGGTCGCTTTGGGCGATGGTGACGGCCTTTGATCCGTCCACTGTCCGCGACACCTCCGCGCCGCTGGTCGCCTCGTCCAGGCGCAGCACAAAGACTTCGGCGCGCTCGGTCACCTCGTCGTCCACGGCGGTTACGCTAACCATCGCGGTCGTGGCGCCTGGTTCAATGATGAAAAAGCCGCTGTCCGGTTCATAGTCGGCGGCGGCGGCGTCCGCTGTCGCGATGGACGCATCGGCGGCGATGCGCCACGGAATGGCGACGGTGTCCTGGCGTGTGCTGCCGCCCAACACCACCGTGAACGCGATGCTGCGGCTCTCGGATGTCGCGTCGTCGCCAATCAAGGTAACGGTGATTTCATCATTGTCCCGGATGGACGACACCGGCGCCTGCCGGACGCCGGCCACGGTTTCGGCGAACACCAGCGCGAAGGTTTCGCGGCCTTCGGCCAGCGCGTCGTCGGCGACGGCGACGGCGACGCTGCGGCTGGTGCCGACGGCGTCGCCTTCGGCGAAGGTCACACTGCCGGTTTGCGAGGTGATGAAGTCGTCGGCGTCCGCCGCGACCGCGCCGCGCGGCTCAATGGCCCAGTTCAGCGTCAGTCCGCCGGCGGCGACGGCGGCGCCGGACTCAAAGACAACCGAATACATCCGGGTGCTGCCCTCGGCGATGCTGTCCGGCCCGCTTGCGGCAAACACGCGGTCCTGGGAACCGCTCGCGGCGATGGTCACCGTCGCCGTCATCGCGGCGGGCACTTCGCCGGCTGCGCCGGTCGCGCGCCCCAGTTCAAACACAAAGGTTTCCGCTCCCTCCGTCGCAAAGTCGCGGAAGACCGGAACGACGGCGCTCATCCGGCTGTCGCCG
>RKSI01000022.1 GCA_007570905.1 Gammaproteobacteria bacterium | reverse complement strand
GGCGAGTCGGAGGACAGCGCGTGACGGAAAAGGCCGGCGGCCTGATAGCCTGGATAGACGAGCGCTTCCCGCTGACGCGGCTGTGGAACGACCACCTCGCCAAATACTACGCGCCGAAGAACTTCAACCTGTGGTATTTCTTCGGCTCGCTGGCGCTGCTGGTGCTGGTGATGCAGATTGTGACCGGCATCTTCCTGACGATGCACTACAAGCCCGACGCGGCGCTGGCTTTCGCGTCGGTTGAATACATCATGCGCGATGTCGAGTGGGGGTGGCTGATACGCTACATGCACTCGACCGGCGCCTCGGCCTTTTTCATCATCATTTATCTGCATATGTTCCGCGGGCTGATGTACGGATCGTTCAAGAAGCCGCGTGAACTGCTGTGGCTGATAGGCATGTTCATCTACCTGACGCTGATGGCCGAGGCGTTCATGGGCTATCTGCTGCCGTGGGGCCAGATGTCGTACTGGGGCGCGCAGGTCATCATCAACCTGTTCGGCGCTATTCCGTACATCGGCCCCGACCTGGCGGTGTGGATACGCGGCGACTATGTGGTGTCGGACGCCACGCTCAACCGCTTCTTCGCCTTTCATGTCATCGCGCTGCCGCTGGTGCTGGTGGGGCTGGTGTTTGTCCACATCATGGCGCTGCACGAGGTCGGCTCGAACAACCCCGACGGCATTGACATCAAGGCCGACAAGAACGCCGACGGCAACCCGCGCGACGGCGTTCCGTTTCACCCGTATTACACCGTCAAGGACACCGTCGGCGCCGTCGTCTTTCTGCTGCTGTTCACCGTCGTCGTCTTTTATGTGCCGGAGATGGGCGGCTATTTCCTCGAGCACAACAACTTCATCGAGGCCAACCCGCTGCTGACGCCGGAGCACATCTCGCCGCTGTGGTATTTCACGCCGTTTTACACCGTGCTGCGCGCGATTCCCGACCCGTGGTACGGCGTGCTGGCGATGACGGCGGCCATCCTGATCCTGTTTTTCCTGCCGTGGATCGACCGCAACCCGGTGAGGTCGGTGCGCTACCGCAGTTTCCTCTACAAACTGAACCTGGCGTTTTTCGTCATCGCCTTCGTCTATCTGGGCTACCTCGGCACGCTGTCGGTCAACCCGCTGCGAACCGAGATGGCGGTGCGTTTCAGCGAACTGTATTTCCTGTTTTTCTTCGTGCTGTGGGTGTACAGCAAAAGGCGCTCGGCGGTGTTTTATACCGGCTGGTTCGCGGCCCTCGTCGGCCTGATTACGCTTTATGACTACCTGCGCGGCTACGACGAAATCTGGCCGCTGATTATGCCGGGCTGGCTGATTCCGGCAATTTATCTTGCCATTCACCTGCTGCTGCCGATGGTCGAGCGCCTCGGCAGCGACAAGGCGGTGCCCGCCAGGGTGCGGATGTGACCGCGCGGGCGGCGGCGCTGCTGGCCGTGCTCGCGGCTGCGACTTTGCCTGCGGCGGCGGCGGTGAACCAGGGTTATCCGCTGCAAGCGGTCGATATCAGCATTCACAACCACGCTGCATTGCAGCGCGGCGCGAAGTATTTCGTCAATTATTGCCTGAGTTGCCACAGTTCGCGTTATGCGCGTTACAAGTGGGTCGGCGAGGACCTCGGGCTGTCGGAGGAGATGGTCAGGGAAAACCTGATTCTGACCGGCGGCAAGATCGGCGACCTGATGACGGTGGCGATGCCCGAGGACAAGGCGCTGGAATGGTTCGGCGCGCCGCCGCCGGATTTGACGCTGGTGGCGCGCTCGCGCGGCGTGGATTGGCTGTACACCTACCTGAAGGCGTTCTACCTGGACGAGTCCCGTCCGATGGGTGTAAATAACGCGATATTTCAGCATGTTGCGATGCCGCATGTGTTGTGGGAGTTGCAAGGATGGCAGCAACCGGTGTATAAAGAGAACGGCGGGGCCAACGGCGACCGGCGGGTGATTGCGGGGTTTGAACTGGTCAAGCCCGGCTTGTTGTCCGAAGAGGAATACGACGAGGTCGTGCGCGACCTGGTCACTTTTCTTGCTTATCTGGCCGAGCCGGCGGCGCTGAAGCGCGAGAGATCCGGAATCTGGGTTGTCCTGTTTCTGCTGCTGCTGCTCGGCGTGACTTATTTTCTGAAACGTGAGTACTGGAAAGACATCCACTAAGAGGAAGGCCGCGGTGCAGGCCGTGAAGAGCGGGGTCGGCGGCATCGCGGACGCCGCGCTGAACGACGCGCCGGACGACCAGGCCGACGACGAGGCCGACGAGCAGGGCGACGGCAAGACCACGCTGCTGCCCGACCGGCAGATTGTGATGACGCTGTTCTCCGGCTCGCTGTGCCCGCTGTGCCACCGCGTGCGGATTACGCTGGCCGAGAAGGAGATTGAGTTCAACACGGTGCCGGTGGACGGCGCCAGGCCTCCCGGCGATTTGTCCGAGATCAACCCCTACAACTCGGTGCCGACGCTGGTGGACCGCGACATCGTCATCTATGACTCGCGCACCATCCTCGATTATCTGGAAGAGCGCTTTCCGCACCCGCCGCTGATGCCGATTGACCCGATGCGCCGCGCGCGCCTGCGGCTTGGCATGTATCACATAGAGACCGACTGGTACCCGCAGTTGAAGAAGGCGCAGTCATCAAACCGCAAGGTCGCCGGCAAGGCGAAGAAGGTGCTGGAAGAGGCGCTGCTGTCGCAGGTCTCCATTTTCCAGTCAAGCCGTTATTTCCTGAACGACGAGTTCAGCCTGCTGGATTGCAGCCTCGCATCAATACTGTGGCGCCTGCCGCCGCTGAACATCACCTATGCCTCCAACAGGCGGCTCAGGCCGGTGTGGCAGTATGCCAAGCGGATTTTCGAGCGGCCCTCGTTTCGCATGAGTCTGACCGAAGCCGAGGCCGACCTCGCGCCCCGGTGAACCGCGGCCTTGACCCCCTTGACCTCTCTTGACCTCGCGGCGGCCCTATTTGTTTCGCGCAATCCACCAGTGGATTGTGGATAACGGCTGCACGCCGCACATCGTCTTCAACCTGTCGCACCCCGGCGTGCAAATGCCGCCCGGCCACGACAGGAACAACCTGGTTACGCTGAACATCTCGGCGGACGCGGTGCGCGACTTTGTGATGGACGACGAGTCGCTTTCTTTCAGCGCGCGTTTCGGCGGGCGCGCCGAGTTGGTCGTGGTGCCGCTGGACGCGGTGCTGATGGTTTACGCGCGCGAGAACATGCAGGGCATCATGCTGTCGGACAAAATGCCGTCTGCCGGGGCGCAACCGTCCGGGGCGCAGCCATCGGCGCCGCAGCCTTCGGCGGTGCAATCGTCCGGGCCGCAACCGGCGGCGCCGCAATCATCGGCGCCGGCGCCGAAGAAACGGCCCGGCGGACCCAATCTGAAACTGGTGGAATAAGCCGTGCCAGCCGGCGCGCAATCGCCGGCACCAAGGAAACATCCCGGCGGGTTCAGCCTGAAAGCGAGGGAAAGTCCGGCGCGGCCCGGCGCCGGCGTCAAAAGAGCGACGCGGCGGCGTGAAACCGGCGGAATGGTCACGGCGCGGTCAGCGCCGCCACTTGATTGAGCAGCCGATGCTCGGTGTTTGTTTTTTCGGCCCGCGCCCGGTCTCTGCCACCTGTTTCATCGCCTCAAAGAGTTCGCGCGGCGCGTTGTCGCCGGTCTTCACCGGGCCGCTGTCGTCGAGGCGCCCGCGAAACTGGAGTTTGCCGTCCTTGTTGTAGCCGAAGAAGTCGGGCGTGCAGACGGCGCCGTAGGCTTTGGCCACTTGCTGGCTTTCATCGTAGAGATAAGGAAACGGGTAACCGAGGCGTTTGGCGACCTTTTTCATGTTGTCAAACGAGTCTTCCGGGTATTCGTCCGGGTCGTTCGACATGATGGCGACCGAGTTGATTCCGTGTTCCAGCAGGGCGGAGGTGTCGCGCACCAGTTTGCGCTGTATCGCCTTGACGAACGGGCAGTGGTTGCAGATGAACATCACCAGCAGGCCGTTGTCGCCCATGCAACCGCGCAGGTCGTGGGTCTTGCCGTCGGTGCCGGGCAGGCTGAAGTCCGCGGCGGGCAGGCCGAACTCGCAGACCGGGGTTGTTTTTGCCGCCATCTTGTCGTCGCTCCGGGTGAGGCGGGTAGCATACGCCGCTTTTTGCGCGCTTTCAAGCCGGGCGGCGGATGACCCGGCGCGCGTGCCCGGCAGCGCGCTTGGTATAATGGGCCGGTTTGTTCCCGCCATGGAGAAACTTTTCACTTCAGAGTCGGTGTCCGAAGGGCACCCCGACAAGATTTGCGACCAGATTTCCGATGCGGTTCTGGACGCGGTGCTTGAGGCCGCGCCGCCCGCCGCGCGGGGCGGCGTTCGCGTCGCCTGCGAGACGCTGGTCAAGGACAACCGCGTGGTGCTGGCCGGCGAGACGAGCGCGCCTGCGGACTTTGACTACGAAGCGATTGTGCGGCGGGTCGTCAACGACATAGGTTACGACCGCCCGGAACTGGTTTTCAACGGACACAC
>RKSI01000176.1 GCA_007570905.1 Gammaproteobacteria bacterium | reverse complement strand
ACATGTCGTAGATGGTCAGCAGCGCGATTTGCACGGCGGTCAGCGCTTCCATCTCCACGCCGGTTTGGGCGCGGGTCTCGGCGCGGGCGCGGCAGGTGATGGATGGCGGCTTGGCGGCGTGCTCAAAATCAACGGTGACGGCGGACAGCGGCAGCGGGTGGCACAGCGGCACCAGGTCGGCGGTTTTCTTGGCGGCCATGATGGCGGCGAGGCGCGCTGTGCCCAGCACATCGCCCTTGCGGTGGCCGCCGGCGACGATGCCGTCCAGCGTTTCCTGCGACAGCAGAATGCGGCCTTCGGCGACGGCGGTGCGGTGCGTGACATCCTTGCCGCCGACATCCACCATCCGCGCCTCGCCGCGCCGGTTGAAATGTGTAAAGTCGGCCATCAGAAGGCATAATAACAGCATGGCGATTATCGTGAAATATTTCGCGTCATTGCGCGAGAACATTGGCCGCGACGGGGATTCGGTGGAGGCCGCCGGCGTCGCCAGCGTCGGCGATTTGCGCGCGGCGCTGGCGCAACGCGGCGGTGTGGACGGCGATGCGCTGGCCCGTGCGCTGTGCGCGGTTAATTATGAATACGCCGACGACGGGCAGGCGCTGAAAGACGGCGACGAGGTGGCCTTCTTCCCGCCGGTAACCGGCGGCTGAACTGCGCCGCGGCCCTGCCGGCCAGCGGCATAATCAGACTGCAAGTCAGGGGGTTGTTGCCGGGCGGCAACGCCATCAAGACCGCAAGCGCGGGAAACTGCGCCGGCTACGCCATCAGCGCGCCGCCGCCGGGCGCCGCAATCAGGGGCGCAGCGCCAGAAACATCGCGCGTTTGCCGCGCAGCATGTTGAGCAGGATGGGGCGGCCTTTTTCCACCAGGTCGCGCATTTGTTCGATGTTCTTGACGCGGCGGCGGTTGACCGACAATATCAAGTCGCCCGTGCGCAGGCCGTTGCGCCGCGCCGGACTGCCCTGCGCGACTTCCTTGAGCAGCACGCCGGCGCGCGCGGTTTCGGTTTCTTCCTGCACCACCAGTTTGGCGCCGCCGAGACGCCGGTCGATGCGCCCGCCTTCGGTCGCCACCAGTTTGCGCGCGACGATGACGGCGGTCAGCGTTTTCTCGCGCCCGTCGCGCAGGATGTCGAGTTTCACTTTGGAACCGACGCGCAGCAGGCCGATGTAATTACGCATGTTGGCGCTGCTGTCTATCGGCTCGTCGTCAACCGACAGCACCACATCGCCCGGCATCAGCCCGGCTTCGTCGGCGGGCGATTCCGGCTCGACCTCGACGATAACCGCGCCCTTCCTGCTGTCCAGGCCGAACGCCTGCGCCAGGTCCGCCGTGAGCGGCTGAACGACAACGCCGAGGCGCCCGCGCCGCACTTCGCCGTGCTTGATCAACTGCCCGGTGACATTCATCGCCATGTTCACCGGTATCGCAAAGCCGATGCCGATGTTGGCGTTGGGGCCGATGATGGCGGTGTTGATGCCGACCAGTTCGCCTTTCATGTTAATCAGCGCGCCGCCGGAATTGCCCGGGTTGATGGAGGCGTCGGTCTGGATGAAATCTTCGTACGACTCGATGCCCAGCCCGCTGCGCCCAAGCGCGCTGATGATGCCGAGCGTGACGGTCTGGCCGAGGCGGAACGGGTTGCCGATGGCGACGGCGAAGTCGCCGACTTGCAGGTTCTCTGAATCGCCCAGCGGAATCTCCACCAGGTCTTCGGCTTCAATGCGGATGACGGCGACATCGGTTTCGGGGTCGGTGCCGACCACTTCGGCCTCAAACCGCCTGCCGTCGCCGAGCGTTACATACACATTGTCGGCGCCGTCGATGACATGGTTGTTGGTAATCACATAGCCTTCGGCGGCGTCAATAATCACGCCGGAGCCGATGCCGCTGCGCCGCTGTTCGCGCGTGCCGTCGTCGCGCCTTTCCGGCACGCTGTCAAAGAAGCGCCGGAAAAACGGGTCGTTCTGAAACGGAAAACCGCGCCGCCGCACCAGCACCGTTTTCTCGGTGGAAATGTTGACGACCGCCGGAATCACCTTCTTCAGCACCGGCGCCAGCGTCGGTATGCCGTTGACGCGCGGGAAACCGTCGGCGCCCGGCGACGCCACCGGCAACAAAAACACAATCGCCGGCAGCAGGCCGGCGGCGATGGCTTTCAGGCGGTTCATCGGAAACATTTTACCCGCAATATACTGTGAACAGAAAAAAATCGCCGCGCCCGCGGCCCGCCGGATGGCGGCGCGGGCGCGGCGTTGCCCGTCGCGGTGCGTCAGGCCTTCGCGTCAGGACACATCCACCGCGATTTTCTTCGGCTGGACTTCGGCTTTCTTGGCGACGACGATGCTCAGCACACCGTCCTCGCTTTTGGCCGAGATGCTTTCGGCGTCCGCCGTTGTGGGCAGTGTAAAGCGCCGCTGGTAGGTGCCGCCGGCGCGCTCGATGTGGATATATTTGCCATCCCCTTCATCGCGTTGTTCCGCGGTGTGGCCGGCGTTGACGACGAGTTCGCCGTCGTCTATATGCACATCAATGTCGCCCGGCTTCACGCCCGGCAGATCCAGCAAAAACGTCCATCTGTGGTCGTCCTCGCGCACATCCACCGGCGGCGTAATCCACTGTGTCTTGTCTTCCGAACCGGTCAGGGGCGCGCCAAACAGCCGCCTCATGCCGTCGAAAAACGGGTCGTAGTGTGTCAGATACATGGTTTTTACCTCCCTGGTTCTGGTTCCGTTGTTGCTCTTTTAATTGGGGACGGAAGGGGGGAATTTCAAGGGCGCGGCGGGCAAGGCATGGCGGGCAAAGGCGGCGGCGCAGCGGCGTAAACGAGCGGCGTTGCGGCGGGCAGGGCCAAGCCGCAAGCGCCCTCGCAATTCGGGCGCGGCGGAGAAAGTCAAGAGGCGGGGCGCGCCTCGAAGTAACCGGTGGCGGGGTTTTTGGCGACCTGGCCGGCCTTGAACACGACGCCGTTCATCGCCACATAAACGCCCGGCGCCAGCAACTGCACGGCGGCCAGCGCGAAGCCGGTGTTAAACACGGCGTCGCTGTCGCGGAAGCGCGCGGGCGATGCGGCGCCGGTCAGCACCACGGTCTTGCCGGCAATGCCGCGCAGCGCGGCGGCGGTGGCGGCCATCGTGTCGGTGCCGTGGGTGATGACGAAGTGGCGGTGACGGTCGTCGTCCTCAATGCGGCGGCGCAGCAGTTGGCGGTCGGCGTCGGTCATGTCGAGGCTGTCCTTGCTGACAACGGCCTCCACCGCGTAATCAACGGAAACGCGCGCCTGTCGCAGCATCGCGCCGACCTGCGGTTCGCCGATGCGGTAGTCGCTGAGCGCGTCGTAATAAATTTTGTCGAAAGTGCCGCCGGTGGCGAGTATGATAATTTTCATCGTCGGAGAATATGCTGATGGCGCCCGAACGCGAAGCTCTGCGGCCACGCCCGATGGCGGGCGTGGCCGCTGACACTGAGTATGCCGAAGCTCTGCGACCACGCCCGATAGCGGGCGTGGTCGCTGACATTCAGCATACCACACGGCTGCGGGAGTTTCTTGTCGAGGGCGTGGATCGTTGTGTGAAGTGTGGGTTGTGTTTGCCGTATTGTCCGACTTATCTGGTGACGCGCAACGAGGTTGATTCTCCGCGCGGGCGGCTGTCGTTGATGGCGGCGCTGGCGCAAGACCAGTTGCGCGCCGACGCGACGCTGACAACGCATCTGGACCAGTGCCTGCACTGCCTGCGCTGCCAGCGCGCCTGTCCCGCCGAGGTTGGCTACGCCGGTCTGATTGACGGCGCGAAGGAATTGCTGCGCGCGGAAAAGGCGCTGGCGCCGCCGCCGTGGTGGTTGCGGCAACTGCTTGACCATGCACTGCTGCGCCGCGCCGCCGCGGTGCTCGTCAATCTGTGGCGGCGCAGCGGCGGCGCGAGATTGCCGGTGCTGTCCGGATACACCGCAATGCTGCCGCAAGCGGCAGGACGCGGGCGCCCGGATAATGAGCATGATTTTGCCGATGGCGAACTGCCGCAAGCGCCGGCACACGAACACGCACGCCCGAATAATGAGCATGATTTTGCCGGCGGTGAACTGCCGCAAACACCGGCGCACGAACGCGAGCGCCAGGATGATGAACCTGGCCTTGCCGACAGCGGGCCAGCTGCGGCGCGCAAGCGCACGCCGCAGGCCGCAGGGCAAGACGGCGGGCGCGGCGAGGTGTTGTTGTTCACCGGCTGTGTCGCCGAGATAACCGACCGGGAAACGCTGCACGACGCGCGGCAACTGCTGCAAGCGGCGGGCTTTGCGGTGCGCCTGCCACAGGGGCGAACCTGCTGCGGCGCGCTCGACCAGCACGCGGGCGACCCGCGCCGCGCGCAACGCTTTAAGGAACAAAACCTGAAAGCGTTCGGCGGAACGGCGCCCATCATCTCGTGCGCCACCGGCTGCGGCGCACATTGGCGCGGCTATGGCGGCGATGCGGCGCGACGGCATTTTGACATTCTTGACTTCCTGTGCGGCGCCGGACAAA